>JAAXVZ010000020.1 GCA_013335235.1 Nanobdellota archaeon
TCTCCACTAGAGCTTGCAATCTTGATGAAGACCACTTCCGCTAACATCAGCCAGCAACTTAGGCTGCTTGAGCTTGGCGGGCTTGTCAAAAGTGAGAAGACAGCGAACAGCGAAAAGGGCAAGCCTAGGCTGCTTTATTCTTTATCGCAGGGAAGCGCTTTCCGTATAATGGCATCACCTGGGTCAGCAGAGAAAAAGCTGCTGCCCCTCACACCTTCCAGGAAATTCCTTCTTATGGTTATTATGCAGATTGATGAGAAAAAGCAGCAGGAAGTCCTTGAGGCTTTCTTTAGGCTGCAGCCATCGCTTGGGCAGATCACAGCTATCACTTATGGTGCAGATACTTTGACAGTCGTCGCGCCTGAGAAATCTCACGAGTCCCTGAAAAAGATATTGTCTGGGACAAAAACAAGGCTGTCTCTTCCAGAAGAATTCAGGAAAAAGAGGGCATCAGAAATCATATTATACAATCCATTGGAGAATGGGGTGGAGTAAATGAGAACAAGAATAGACTACAATGTGCAGTTCATCGAAGAGCTTGCGTTCAATCAGATAAAAAAAATGACATTAAAGAGGGGTTAACATGAAAGGGTGGAAAATATATGTTATAATTGGGATAATACTAGCGGCAGCTGTGTTTGCTGACCCGGATCCGCTAGGTGCGACACTGACACCAGGCTCGTCAAGCAGGGGGACAAATCCTACTGTCACGACAGCAGATGCGCAGGCAGGTAACGTCACTGCATTAAATATAAACCAGGACAGGATCACAGATATCTGGCAAGGTTTCTACGGAAACGTGAGCGGAAGCGTGGTCTTGGAAAACGCTGCCGGAAATAACTTTTATGACTGGTCTCTTGCGACAATCACAGGAGAGGTTTATGCAAGCAGGGCTACAGTCCCTAGCTGGACATCGATAAACTGCACCAACCAGACACAGATAGACTCTGAGGAAACATTATTATCTATTGCGACCACTGCCAGTGACGGCATCAACGAGACATTCAATATCACGAGCCATCCTAATTTTAACGTCGGAACCAGGCTCATGACAGGATGTTTCTCCACAAGGGCCTATAACAGTACAGGTTCAGCAGGCAATTACTGGAACGTACTCTTATCCAGCAATTCCACAAACGTAGTATATACCTCAATCCTCGCAGATAATGCTGACGCCTTTGCCGGAAGCACTGCAGATTTCGAGATACTGGTTCCAGTGGACAGGCTGCTGACAACATCGACGTATTACTTTTACGTAGAGCTGAACTAAAATATAATACATGGAGTTGAAACGATCTTGAAAACAAAAACAGTGTGGATGGGCATTGTGCTTTGCCTGGCTTTGCTTCTTGTGAACGAAGCAATGGCTCAGCAGACAGGAGCTACAGTCACAAATAGCTCCTGGAGCACAAAGAATGCTTCGACACCTCAATCAAGGAATGATTCCAGGGGCACCATCACCACTGTTAGCCTAAATGCTGAGCAGCAGAACAGCAAATGGAAGGCTTATGTTGGAAATGTATCTTCAACATTTGTCCTAGATGACAGCGGTGGGTATTCAATCTATCAATGGACCATGGATTCATTTTCAGGTCAGGTGTATATTACCAGGAACAATTCAATATCCTGGGCTGGTGTCACCTGCGCAGGCCTTGGGGACAAGTCCTATGAAGATACAGTGATAAACCACAATTCGACAAGGGCAGACTCTGTCAACAGGACGTTCGTAGCGCAGACACACAAGGCATTCACTGTAGGTTCGACAGCTATTTCCCAGAACACATGCTACTCGACCGCGACCTGGAAGAACGATACTGCCCAGGTTCTTTCGACCGCGATTCCGTTCCAGGAAGTGCTCTTGACAGATGGGAATGATATGATCTATACGACCTTTGTCGAGGACAACATGCTAGGCTACAAGCCAGAGAGCAACGGAGTCACATACGATTTCCAGGCGATTGTGCCAGATGATGGAATAGGTTCAAACCCATTGCTTACCTATTTCTTCTACTTGGAGCTGAGCTAGGCAGCCGCCCCTTTTTTTTATATTCTTCACCTGTTTTCTCTGCTGTTGCGTCAAACTAGCAAAAATTTTCTGTCTGATTGAAAAGGTTTTTATTTAGTCTCTTTCTTTTTGACTTTTTAATGGTAAAAAAAGGGGATTCTCCAGGCTCAACAACACCAGATATAGTTGGAGGGAAGGGGTATAATCTGCTAAGACTGGCAGAGCTAGCTGATGCTCTGGGCTACAAGGTCGCTGATTTTGAGATAATCCCTGTTTGTCATGACTATAATTTGGCGAGGCTGAAGGGCATATTCGATAGCTTGCAAAAACCAATAATCCTTAGGTCTTCTTCGCCTTTAGAAGACGGAATGACATATTCTTATTCAGGCAGGTTCGACTCTATAGACTTCAATACCCATTTTGAGAATCACTTCATTCCAGGAATCCAATGCGTCATCGATAGCGCTGCCGGGGAAAAGGCAGCAGCCTATGCAGCAAAGCATGGCCTGACCTTGGATAATAGGATGGCGGTGATTGCGCAGGAACAAAAAGAGTTTCAGATATCCGGTGTATCTTATACAGATGTTGCAGGGAAAGTCATCATAGAGTTTGTGAACGGAAACTCAGCTGGGCTGATGGATGGCCGGGATCAGGGGCAGATAGCAGTTTTTGACAAAGAGCTTAATCCTATTTTAGCATCTAGGGAGAGCCTGGGAGACTTTATCTGTGATGAATTAAGGAAGATTGCGCAGATATCCTGCAGATTGCAGGAAGCTTTCGGCTACAGGCTTGACCTGGAGTTCGGGATTGAAGCATTATTCGACGGAAACATATACATCAATCAGGCAAGACCTATAACAGAGCCTTGCTGGCCTGAAGTAGATCTTGGTGCAATCCCACATGGAAATGCTATCATGCTTGCAGATGTGGTGAAAGGTGCAGGCAATTTTACAGGCCCAGTCTATGTTATGACAAGCCCTGACCTGACTGAGAAGCTTGCCTTGGCAGGCAACCGCAATCCACGCAGCGCAGTCCATGAGCAATATAACCGCTTGAGGGAGTTTGATCAAGAACATACAGAAGGGTATTGCCTGCTATCCGACACCTTATTTGCACATGAACACATAATAGGCAAGGGCCTAAAGAATCTAAAGGCAGTAATCACAGTCAACTATGCGTCAAGGTTCTCTCATCCCGCTGCTGTTGTTTCTGAAACTGGCGCATTTTACCTTGGTGCAAGAAATCAGATAGGCCTCCTTGGAGTGGTAGAAACCGGTGACACTATATCTGTTGCTGCAGATCAGTTTTCAGGAATCCTGTTCAATCACATACCTAAGAAAAAACCAGATTGGAATCCTATTGATATCTCTCTTTATCAAGTGGTGCCTTTAAAAGAAGGATTGACTATGCAGAACCCAGCATATGAGAATGTTGACGATCACATCTTCTTGGATGCCAATGGAAATGGTGTTAGGTTTGTAGATTATAATTCAGATGAAATGACAGGGATTCCAGAGTGGACCTCTTATTTCATAATAAAAAAAGGGCTAGAAGAGCCTGTTGAGAGAATCTATGAGCCGATAGAGGTTGTATCGCCATACATGACTTTCCCACTCATGCTAAGCGATATATTGAGAAAGATCATATGAGCCTATGCTACTTTATATAATCCATTTAGATTTTTAATTGCAGAACTAGAACTCGTCAAGATTCTTCTCTAGCAAGCTAATCTCGATCTCACCGAAATGCTCCTGCTGCAGAAGGTCTATCTTCCTCTGGTTGTCCAGATGCAAGAGTGGCACGAAAGTGAAAACCTTGTCCTCCTTTGTCTGTTCTGGAAGAAGAAGGTTGAATGTCAGTTTCGGCTGTTTTTGGCTCTTTGACTTGAAATGAGCCACAATCCTGTTGTACACATCCCTTATCATGAGGCCCATATCCCTGAATTTTTCAGGGACCCTGACTTCAGGCGCATTTGAGATTGCCTTTGACGGCCTCCTCTGATAGACTTCGAGCGCCTTCTCCAGTGCATTGACAAGATCAAAGACAGAGACCTTCCTCTTCCTGGGCTGAGGAGTCCTAGGGAATAATGAAGGTTTTTCCTCAAGATTGACTGCGCCAGGCATCCCTTCATAATCCACAATATCTTCAAATCCCACATCACCGCCAGCCTGGTGGGCTGATGCAAAAAGCGCATCTAATGCAGTGATATCCTCGTCGATGAAACGGGTTGATTTGACTCTCAGTAGGATTGCCGCTGCAAGAAGCACTTTTCCTGAGACTTTCAGGTCCATCTCCCTGAATTTTTTCAGCTTCTCCAGGAATTTCTGGGAAAGGAGCGAGACATCGACATCCCACGGGTCCATCTGCTCTGATGAGACTAGATCATAGATCATAGACTGCCAGGTTATCTCGTCATTATTGAATAAGATGTTGAATATCTGGTCGCTTGCCCCTGTCTCCATGTTGGTACCTATGTTATTCTTTAGTATACTAGTATATAAACCTATTTATGGTAGTCATTTTTTCAGAACACTGCTTTATTTATAATCATTGCGACTCCCTAACGACCTCTAAATCGGTATCTAGAGCCTGCACCCGGAATACCTGTCCTGGAATTTCTCTTCTTCCTTTACGATTGCGACTTGGTCTCCTGTTATCGCGACATATTTTGCAGTCGGCTTTATGAACCGCCATGCGCAGGCAAAAGAATACGCGCCTTGGTGCAATACAGCAAGCACATCGCCTTTCTTTATCCCTGCGCCGAAATATGAGAAACCCCAAAGGTCAGAAGGATCGCAGAGCGGGCCATAGATAGTCTTCCTTTTTATATTTAGAGATGGCTGCGATAGGTTGACTATGGGCGCATATGCATATTCTTCAAACCTGTAATCTCCTAAAAGGTTGATTCCGCCGTCTACAATGACAGCGTTCGGCTTTGTGGCGATGACTTTCAGCAAGATTGAGGTTGAATGCGTGACCAGGAATCTTCCCGGCTCCATATATATCTTTATCTTCTTGTTCAAAGGGTATATGTACAGGAACAGCTGTGTAGATATCTCCCTTGCGAAATGCTCTAGCGGCACTACTTTATTTATCTTGAATTTATATTGGTTGAAGTCAAGCTTCATTTTAGGGTTGAGGTCTTCTGCAAATTCCTGAACTATGTTTGCTATGCCTCCTTTGTTGCTGGTCTTAGCGAGGCTCGCCACATCTTCAGGATAGAATCCGCCGCCGATATCCAGGAACTCCAGCTTCTTTGTCTCTGCCTGCATATTCTTCCTGAGATAATCGCCAAGGAGCTTTATTTTCTTCATATATCTCTCAGGAGTCTTGTTCCAGCTTGAGTGGAAATGAAGCCCGACAAGTTTTAAGTTCTGGTTCTTCTTGACTTTTGTCACAGCATCTTTAAGGTGCTTTATGTCTATCCCGAACTTTGACCAGACCTTGGTCACAGTGGAATCAGGGTTGACCCTGAAACTGATCTTGATCTTCCTTCTTGTCTTGGATTCTTTCAGGAGCGCAATGAGCCTGTCCAGCTCGTCCATATTATCTATATTCAGTATGACTTGCCTGTTCTTCTTTATGACAAGCTTCAGCTCTTCCTCGCTTTTCCCCGGTCCTGTGAAGATGATTTTCTTGAATCCCAATTTCAATGCAAGCTTCAGCTCGAACATGCCTGCGACGTCAGCATTGAACCCTGTGACTTTCAGCGTCTTTACCAGGAATGGCAGGTCATTGCATTTTGTTGCATAGAAGAATTCGACATTAGGGATATAGCCTGTAAAAGTCTCCTTGAAAAAAATTGCTCTCTTTATCAGCTCATCTTGGTTCAATACATATTGCGGTGTTCCAAGCTTATTCGCCGCCTTCAGGAGTATATCCCTGTCAAGCTCATTTATGTATTTATGGTACACGCTAGGGTGGTCTACAGGCGTCTTCTCCTTCCATATCTTCTTGACTGACTCAACAACCCTATCAATCTTTTTCATTCGATATCTCCAATACAATACTAGTGCTCACTTCTTCAAAAATCTTTTGAATCTCATTTGATTCAAGCTTAACTAAAGCGTATCCAAGGAACCTGTTCCATTTGTCATGCTCATTTGTCTCTATCTTGTCACCTGGCTTGCTATATAGATGGATATCAAGGACACCCGGTATGTTTTTTGCTTCAGATATATCTATGCTTTTAAGATAGCCATCTCTGGCTGCGATTATATGGACCACAGCGCCTTCCTTCTTCTGCATCTCTATTGATGTCAGCATCCCGAGCTTCGCCTTTGCAAGCACAGCGATTGAGGTATATCCATACAGCTTCTGCATAAGCGGCACAAAAGTTGACAATCCTGGCCGAATAGAACTCTCGATCACTTTAAGCTGGCCCTCGCACAGCATGAAATCGACCATGCAGACCCCTTCACTTATCCCGAATCCCAGGGCGATCCTCTTAAACATCTTGGTGAGTTCGCCCTTATCTATACCAAGATTATGGAGTGTCTCTTCATTGATCAGGTGAAACCCAAGAAAATATCCAAGGTCCGACGAATTGAACTTCTTGACTATCCTGATTATGCTCACCTTGCCATCGCAAATGAGGAAGTCTGCAGAGAATTCAAGGCCTGAGAGAAGCTTCTCTACAAGGAATGACTCTCGCGGGTTTATCCCTTCAGTTATGTTGAACCATGAATCCTGTATTGTAGCTACAGCTTTTTTTACAGATGCAAGATTTCTTGCAAGCTCAGCCTGATTCTGGTTGAGTGATATGAATTCGCTTCCGCTGCCTTGGACTAGCTTTAGGACACAAGGGTATCCGACCTTTGCTTCTTTTGCTTCTGATATGAGCCCATATTCCGCATTCAAGACATCCACTTCATCAAATGCTCGCTTCATAAGATATTTGTTAGATGATTTTAGCAAAGTCTCTTTTTCATAGAAAGGTATCTTGAATCTCTTAGAGATTTTCTCTGAGATATCGAACTGCGCGTCATCATCGATTGAAAGGATGCCAGTCGGTGTTGCGTTGATAGACTTAAGTTTGCTATCAAGTTTTTCCAAGAGAAGCTCCATCTCCTCAAAATCGTCAAGGATATAATGCTTGCATGATGGTTTCATTTTCTCAAAGAAGGTAGGTTTCATCACAACCAGTATCCTATCATTTATCTCTTCTAAGCTCTTTAGGCAGAACAATAGCTCTTTGTTTCCTATGTGGAGTGCAGGAAATATAAGAAACCCTTTCAAAACTAATCCCTCTTGACTGAACTCATGCATTTTTACAATGCATTGCTGTTTTTATAATCTGCGTTTTTCATATAATGACTTAAGTTTCTACTGGCTAATATCCCGCCGAATTTTGCAGGATATTTTTATCTGCAATCTAAACTTCCAAAGGAAAATCTATTCTAACATTATCCTGCTGTTTTTCTGGATAAGCTCAAAAACCATATCTGGCTCATGTGTCTCAACTATGACATAACCTAGTAGAAGGTCATGATGGCTATGCAAAGAATCTGTGACAGAGTCTCCTTTTCCATAATACCTGTATGTCTCGATATGCCCAGGCACTCCTGAAAAAAGATCAATCTCCTTTATTTTTCCAGCGTGCGGGGCAAACAGCTGGACAACAATGCCTTCTCTATCAGGAATTGTATTACTAGGCTCCTGGCCTTTCAAGACTTTTGTAAATTCAGAGATAGTTGTATAGCCATATAGCTTATGCATCAGATGGATGAATGGCGCAAGCCCTGGCCGTATGTTTGCTTCTATTACTTTTGGGCCGTCTTTGGTTATCATGATATCTGCCATGCATATTCCATTTGCTATCCCGAAAACCTTGCTTATCTTCTTTCCCAGCGAGGTAAGTTCATCAAGGCTCGTACCTATGTTTGTGATTGAAGAGGGGTTCAGAAGCGCGAACCCTCCAAAATATCCGAAGAACGGCCCGGCATATTTTTTTGTGACTCTTGTGATGTGCACCTTTCCATTGCAGAGCAATATGTCCATGCTGATCTCTTTTCCAGACATGACCTCTTCCATAATGAAGATGCCTGTCGGGTCGATCAGCTTTCCATCCATCAGCCGCTTTGAGAATCTCATATCATGATGGGATTTTTTTATTAGGTCAATTTTTTCATGGAGCTCTTTTTTATTCATGCACTTGAATAGGAATTCGCTTGAGATGCCTCCGATTGTCTTCAGTATGCATGGGAATCTGGCTTCGTCAGGGCTGCTTGTGTGCCAAGCGCATGGGACATTTTCCTGACGGAACCTCTCTTTCATCACTAATTTATTTGTTGCAGCATGCAATATCCCTTCAGAAGGGAAAGGGATATTAAGAATCGAGGCGAGCTGCTTTGATTTTGAGTACTGGTATTCTTCATCTAGCGAGAATATGTATTTTGGGTCCGGGCATCTCTCTCTTATCCTTTTTGCCAGGGCCGTGATATCTGAGAAATCATCTATTATCACATTTTCATCTTCCTTTATGTTTCCAGGCTCGCCAATCACCAGGATATCCTTCTTTGGTATCCCTTCGACAGCATACCTTAGCTCAGTCTCTCCTACATCCAAGCCAGGGAAGATTATCATCCTAGCAAAGATAAGACCAGACAATAAAAGCCTTTGGGAAACTTTATATAAGATACGGCATTTGGAAACATATGGCTAAATTTCTTATTATTACGCAAGCAGCTTATATCAATGACCTGGCATGGCGGGTATCTCTTGGCGGACATCAAGTGAAATATCATGTTGGATACAAACCCTACAAGAATATCTCAGATGGCTTCCTTGATAAGGTAGAGGATTGGAAGGGAGAGATCGACTGGGCAGATGTAATAGTAATAGATGCGGGATTCAAGAACGGGAGCAGGATCTCAGAGGAGCTGAGAGCCAAAGGCAAGAAAGTCATCGGCGGCACGAGATATACAGATCGCCTGGAAGATGATAGGGCATTTGGTCAAGCAGAGATGGCAAGGAAAGGCATTCCCATAATCTCTTTGAGGAATTTTTCAGATGCGGCTGAGGCAGTCAGCTATATCAGAAGCAGGCCGAGGAAGTATGTGTATAAGCCGGATGGGGATTCTCAGGAAGATAAGTCCCTTCTTTGCGTAGGAGAATCAGCAGAAGGAAAAGATATCATAGAATTGATAGAGAAGAATGCGCACAAGGTCAAAAAATTCCAGTTGCAGGATAAGGTTGAAGGAGTTGAGATAGGAGCGACAGCATTCTTCAATGGAAAGGAATTCTTAAGGCCGCTTGCAATCGGCTTTGAGCATAAGAGGCTTTTCCCAGGAAATATTGGTCCTTCAACAATAGAGATGGGCACTTCAGTACTATGGAGGGAAGAGTCAGAGATGTTTGACAATATCCTAAAGAAGTTCCAGCCTGAATTGGAGAAATGCGGCTATGTCGGCTGCTTTGATATCAATTGCATAATCAACGCTGAAGGCATCCAGCCGCTAGAATTCACTCCGCGATTCGGCTATCCCATGATGGGGATAATCCAGGACTCATTAGATATGGATACAGGCGATTTCCTCTATAGGTTCGCCAGCGGAGAAAGCTTCCATATCAAGACCAGGCCAGGTTTCCACATAGGTGTCAGGATAGTCATGCCACCATACCCTTACCATTGCAAGAAAGTGTTTGAGGAGTACAGCCGCGGAAAGATAATCAGGATAGAGGGAAGCAAAGAGGGTATCCACATAGAGGATGTGAACCTTGTCAATAATGAATGGGTTGTCTCTGGAGAGGTAGGCGGTGCATTATTGGTCTGCGGAAGCGGAAGGACTATGGCAGCTGCAATTGAACAGGCATATGGAAGGATATCACGGATTGTCATCCCTAACATGTATTATAGGAACGACATCGGTGCAGGATGGTCCAAAGAGATAAAGAAATTGCATGAATGGGGCTATCTTCTTGATCTTGATTGATATCTGTTCTCAGCGACTTCCAGGATCTTATTTATTAGCACGTCATAGGACATGCCTCTTGTATTGGCTGACCTGACAAGGCCAGCTCCGTTCGGATTGATGCAGGGGTTAGGGTTGACTTCCAGGATATACGGTATACCTTCTCTTAGCCTGAAGTCAACTCTTCCGTAATCCCTGCAACCAGTCTTCTTATACGCCACACGTGCATTTTCAGAAAGTTTCTTTTCAGTATCTTCATCTATGTCTGCAGGGCATTTGCCATTTGAATTCTTGTATACCATTGAATCCTCAAGCCATTTGGCATCGAACGAGACGATCTTTGGCATGCCTTCAGGATAATCAAAGACAATCTCTGATACAGGCATGACTTCGGCAGTCTCATCATTGCCGATGATTGCAACATTGAACTCCCTTCCGTCAATATATTCTTCGACCAGCGCAGCCTGTCTGTATAACGAGTGGACCTCTTTTACCTTTGCTTTGAGTTTTAATGCATCATAGACAACAGAATCCTCTGTGATGCCTATGCTGCCATCTTCCCTTACTGGCTTCACTATCAAGGGATAGTTCATTTTTTTTGCAGGTGCGCTGCCTAAAGGGACAAGCTCAAACATAGGTGTCGAAAGTCCAAGCTCGATCAGCTTCTTTTTTGTAGCATATTTATCCATACAGATCTTAAGCGCCATCGGTCCAGAGCCAGTGAACGGGACATTCATATCTTCCATCTTCTTTGCAATGTCGTATTCCTCTATGTCTGATCCGACAACACTCTCTGCGAGGTTGAATACAAAATCATACTCTTTCAGCCTCTCTAACGAATCGTTCACTTTCTGCAGGGTTGCTTTATGGCCTCGCCTTTCAAGAGCAAGCTTTACAGCATTGGCTGTCTCAAGGACTTCATTATCTGCAAGCCTGTCAGAGTCTTTGCCTTTTATAGCTTCTTCTGAGGTATTATAAAGAACAGCGATTCTCATGTATTTTCACTTTTTGAGGTTCGCCAGTTTCTGCCTGACCTTTATCTGCTTTGTGAGGCCATATCTTTCCATCGCAGCGTCGAATATTGCGAGAATTATCTGGTCATATGTCATTCCGGCAGTGAAGCAAGCTTTCGGAAATCTTGAGTTCTCCACAGGGTCTGGCATAAGTCCTGGCAGGGCATTGAGCTCAATGACATTTGGCACGCCTGCTCCGTTCAGCCTTATATCCATCCTGCAAAAATCCTGCACGCCAAGGCACTTATATGTCTTTGTCGCTATAGTGGTTATCTGTTTTTCCAGCTCTTTTGAAATCTGGGCAGGGCATATGACAGGGTCAATAGGATTGTTCGGCGAATCCCAGATCCATTTTACCTCATATGAATCGAACTTGTGCACGCCTTCTGGCAGATAATCGAATGTGACTTCGACTATTGGCATGACCTTTGAAGGGCTGTTTCCCAAGACAGAGACAGTGAATTCACGTCCTTCAAGGTATTCTTCAACAAGCGCTGGCTGCTTATAAGTAGTTATAAGCATCTTCAGCATCCTCCTCAGCTCTTCCTCATTCTTCACGATAGAGTCATTCCTGATTCCCTTGGAAGAACCTTCAGCATTCGGCTTTACAAAAAGAGGGTAATTCAATTCAGGATTTATCTTTTCAGTCCAGCTGGAAAACAACTGAAACCTAGCAGTGGGGATTCCGTAATGTGTCAGGATCTCTTTAGTCCTTTTCTTATCCAGTGTTATGGCCTGTGTCAGGACACCGCTGCCTGTATAAGGTATGCCTAGCA
>JAAXVZ010000215.1 GCA_013335235.1 Nanobdellota archaeon
ATTGTCCTTGTCGCAAAAGGCACAAGAGATGAGGCATACAGATGGGTTTCTTTCAGGAAAGAGAAGAAGATGCTTGAGATACTCGCAAGCCTAAAATCCAAGTTCATTCCGCAAAGGAGAGAGCCTAAGCAATCAGAACTCATAATCCCGGAAGAGGTAGTAGTATATGCAGACCACAGAGAAAAAGGCTCAGGCATAATAAAGAAGCTCATCGATATCGGTCTGAAAGTTGAATTGAAACAGCTTGAGGTAGGAGACTTCCTCCTATCGCCTAGGCTTGTCGTTGAGCACAAGCTTATATCTGACTTTGTGGATTCGATGATAGACCGCAGGCTTTTCACACAGCTAAAAGAGATGCAGAAATACGAGAAAAGGCTGATAATATTGGAAGGTGCAGAGGACCTATATTCCCAGAGGAACCTGCCGCCTAATGCCATACGCGGGATGCTCTCGGTTATTGCTGTCGATTACGCTATACCCATAATACGGACAAAAGACTCTGAGGACACTGCGCTCGTGATGGCGATAATCGCAAAAAGGGAGCAGGCGAAAGATTCCTCCAGTTTCACGATGCACAGCGCAAAGCCAGACTCGATAAGGGAACAGCAGGAGTATGTCGTCTCCAGCCTGCCTGGTGTCGGCTCAGGGCTTGCAAAGCCGCTCTTGAAACATTTCTCATCTATAAAGAAGATAGTGAATGCTACAGAGGATGAGTTAAGAGAGGTTGACCTGATTGGAGAGAAGAAGGCTAGGAAGATACGGGATTTGCTCGACTCAGAATACTTTGACCTCTAGAAAACTTTATTACCTTATACTAATAATAGATTCAGTATGCAGAAAAAAGAATCCTGGTTTTCAGCTATTGGCGCATTCATTCTATTCATATTAAAGCTGCCGCTCTATGTATGGCAGGCTATCCCTAAGAAAAAGATTGACTTGAAGAAGACCATCCTGAAAAGCTTCAAGAAAAAGGAAGAGACAAAGCCAGCTTACGTCCCTTTTGAGATAATCGAAACCAACACAGGAGACTATCAGAAGTTTGAAGAGAAGATATTCACCAGCGACAGCAAGATAGGTATCATCCTTGGTGCAAGGGGTTCTGGCAAATCTGCGCTTGGCATGAAGTTCCTTGAGAATGCTCATGCAAAGACACAAAGGAAATGCTGTGCCATAGGATTCAAGCAGGAGGATCTTCCTGACTGGATAGTTGACATAGAGAATGTCCAGGAGATTATCAATGACTCTTTTGTCCTGATAGATGAAGGGGGTATTCTGTTCTCCTCAAGGGAATCTATGAGCGAGCCGAACAAACTCTTGTCTGACCTTATCCTTGTTGCAAGGCACAAGAACCTGTCAATCCTCTTCATCTCGCAGAATTCATCTAACTTAGATGTGAACATCCTAAGGCAGGCAGACTACCTTCTTATGAAGCAATCCTCTCTCCTGCAGATAGATTTTGAAAGGAAGAAGATAAAGGACATATATCTGGAAGTGGACGGATCTTTTAAGAAACATGCAGAGATAAAGGGCCTGACATATGTCTATTCTGACCAATTCAGAGGATTTGTGACAAATAATCTACCTACCTTCTGGTCTACAGGCATAAGCAAATCGTTCAGATAATGCTTGTGCGGTTATTGATACCTGCGCACAAATATTTAAAAACCTCCCGCAAATCCAATAAGATATGTTCTTAGACCCTGTACTTGGATGGCTCTTATATATTCACCCTGCGCTGGCTATAATAATCGTTGCTTTCATCGTGTCGATGATTGTGACTCTTGCCCTGAAGTACTTCACAAACCAGAAGGAGATGAAGTCAATGAAAGAGGGCATGCAGCGGCTCCAGAAGGAGATGAAGAACTCAAAAAACAATGCTAAGAAGCTAGGGAAAATAAACTCTGAACTGATGGACATAAACATGAAGTATATGAGCCAGTCTATGAGACCGACCCTTTACACCTTCATCCCAATAATAATCATCTTCGGCTGGCTTAATGCAAACCTGGCATATTATCCGATCAGTCCTGGTGAAAGATTTGGTATTGTTGCACATTTTGATAAGAAAGCTCTAGGGGATGTTTCCCTGACTGTGCCAAATGAGATGACAATTGCCGGTTCTGAATCTGTCCATACAAGCACGCTGCCTGCAAAAGGCGCAGTAAGCTGGAATATATCCGCTGCAGCAGAGGGAACGTATGATCTCCGCTTTGCCTACAATGGCAAGAATTATACAAAAGATGTGATAATAACCAAAGGCAGAACCTATGCTGCCGCAGAGAAAAGTTTCATGCAAGGATTCATATTCAAGAGCAGCGATGGCGGAATAGAGAAGATAACAATAGACTACAAGAAGATCCTGCCATTTGTAGGCGTCCCTGTAATACACGATATCCCTTGGATTGGGACATGGAGCTGGTTTGGTGTATATATTGTATTCTCTATCATCTTCTCGATGCTCCTCAGGAAATGGCTTAACGTCTATTAGCTCTCCTCTGGTTTCGATATCTTTATAAATCATCTTTTTTTCCAAGGAAACTATGCCACAGCCAAGATTCAGATCAAGAACCCATAGAAGGGTTCAAACAAAGCTTCCAGGCGGAAATGTTGCTTTGCATCATGTAGAAAGAAAACCTGCCTCACCTAAATGTGCAGTTTGCAAGAAAGTGCTAAAAGGCATACCAAGGGAAAGGCCATACAAGATGCAGACTATCGCAAGATCCAAGAAGACCGTTGAGAGGCCATTTGGAGGCAATCTTTGCTCTGAGTGTTCTAGGAAGAAGATAAAATCTGAAGCAAGAGTATAAATCTCTTCTTGTGCCTGGCGACAGCACAGAAAAAAAACAAGAGATGAGGTAAGAGAAAATGTTCGAAATAGGAAGGCTCTGCGTAAAGATTGCAGGCAGGGATGCTAGAGGCAAATGCCTTGTTATTGACACACTTGAAGGCAACTTCGTTCTAATTGACGGTCAGACAAGAAGGAAAAGATGCAATATCACCCATCTTGAGCCATTAGACAAGGTCCTGAAGATAAAGAAGGGCGCTTCTCATGAA
>JAAXVZ010000216.1 GCA_013335235.1 Nanobdellota archaeon
GTAATCTGAGCCTTTCACAACAAGCTTGTATTTCCCGCCACCAAGGTATGTAATAGTGACGCTATCTACAGCAGCGCCCTTTAAGAGCGCTTCTCTTATTGTTTCGATACCATTGCCTTCATATGAGGATAATATCAATACGCCTGAGATCTCAATTATCTGCGGCTTGAACCTCTGCATCACAAGCTCTGTGATCTGTTCAGCGATCTTCTTGTCTAGAACATTAGATAGGTTCAGGTGTTCTGCGACTACGTCTTCAAAAGCGTGGTGAAGGTATTGGTAGTCTTTTAAGATCGGTTTTGTGACCTCAGCGTAGAGCTTCTCTACAGGCATGTTGTTCGCTTTTGCGACCTGCTCTATGATAGATTCAGCCTTCTGCTCGAACTTGACTTCATTGACCTTGTTCCTTCTCTGGTTCTCATTAACTCGTCTCAGGGATAAGTCGACATGGCCTTTCTCAGGGTATACCTTAAGGACTTTGCAGACGACTTTCTTGCCTTCCTTGACATAGTCCCTGATGTTCCTGATACGGCCAGCGGCAATCTCAGAGATATGGATCATGCCTGAGACATTATAGTCGTCAATATTTACAAAGACAGAAGAATATTGTATGTTTGTGACCGTGCAGAGGACAAGATCTGAGTCCTCAGGCAGGCCTGTTTTCTTGTATAGCATCTATTCAAGTACCTCAAGTATCCTTGCCTTGACCTTGATTTTTCCGCCAGTAGGCTCTGCTATGGCTCTTCCGCAGACGAGGCAGTTCACTACTCTTGCTGCTTTTCCGAACACTACTTGCTCGTTTTTGCACTTTGGGCATCTAACTTTTATGAACTTTGAAACTGGTTCTCTAGCTGTCATCATGAATTCCTCCTTGGTCTAAATGAAAAAGCACATGGTTTATAAAGGTATTGATGATAAATGCACTAAATATTTTCTTCATAATATGCAGAAAAATTCAGAAAAAGAATTTGAAAGTGGAAACAGCATCGCTGTTTCCTCATTCAAAAACCCCTAGTCTTTGTGTTTACGAATTTAAAGGGAATTGCCCTTTATATATTTTTTGGTTATCGAACAGCTAAGCTAAAAACAGGAAAATGCAAAGAGCAAGTAAGAAAAAAAATAGAATTAATTCTGGCAGTCAAAACACGGCCAGTTGTTCATGTCGAAGGTCACATCTTGTGACACTTCATCTTTTCCGTCGCTTACAGTGACTGTGACGGTCTTCACTCCGCCCTTATCGCCATACCTGACAGTCTTCTCAGCAGCATCCATATAGCCGCTGTACTTGATGTCAAGCTTATCTCCGTCTGCATCAGATGCTTTGACTTCTATCTTGACACTGACTTCATCTCCTGGCTTCTTCAGCTCAACTGCCTGCGGAGAGACAGAGACAAGTTCAAGAACTGGTGGGGTGTTCTTCTTCTGCACGTTGATTGTGACTTCCTGCACCACTTCGTTCTTTCCATCAGTTGCAGTTATCTTAGCGATATATGTGCCTTCATTGCCTGCAGCAGTCTGCCATACTCCTTCTTTATCAAGTGGCTCTGAAAATACGACAGACACTTCCTTGCCCTCAGGGTCTTTAGCCTCTGCTTTCAGTTCTATTCTGTCACCTGCGGTCACGACAATCTCATTTGCAGACAGTGAAAGCTCAGGTTTCAGGTCAATGTCATGAATTATGATCTTGATCTTCTTATTCGCTGAATTTACTAGGTCTGCTGCCTTAATCTCGACTTCATATTCACCTGCATCATCATAGGTTGTCTGGTAGGTCTTTGTGTCCATCCAGCCTGAGAATGTCACGAAGACTTCTTTATCATCCGGGTCTATTATCTCCGGACTCAGGACAACCAGTTCACCTTCATTGAATTCCAGAGTATCTGGCATCTTGATATAAGGCGCCTTGTTTTTTGATGTTACACTGATTGTGAGCTGCTTTGTCACAAATGACCCTTTCTCATCTGTCGCAGTGATGATTACAGAGTACTGGCCGGCATCCCCTTCTTTGGTCTGCCATCTTCCTTCTGCATCAAAAGGCACTGTGAAACCGAGGGTCACTTTATCTCCATCAGGATCATTGACATAAGGTTTCAGGTCGATAAGCTCCCCTTCGATAGCCCTCACGTCAGCGCCTTCATCCTTAGGCGAGGGTTCCTGGGCCTGTAATTCTTCATCTGTCATGTCTATCTTCTCACCCATTCCGACGCCTCTGACTATGCTTGTAATCTTCACCTTTACTGTCTCGCCTTTCTTGACATCCGGCACAAGGACAGTTCCGCCATTTGCTTTGGCGATTCCCTGGCCTTTGTCACTGACAGAATCTATCTTGACAATCAGTGTGTCTCCGACCTTAAAACTCTCTTCAGCGACAACGTTTCCTGTTGGTGTCTTGCCATACGGCTGGTATTGATAGCTCGCGCAACTTGTGGCGATTAGCAGAATAACTGACAAAGCTAGCACAGAACTTAGCCCTTTCATAAAAAATCCCTCCATAGTACTCAATATTTGTTACTCTTTAACAATGTTAACTAGTATAAATAAGTTATGGTGCAGGTTATATGGGTTTATAATAAATATATTGTGCAATAGTTTTTCAAAAGCTACGGAAATAGAAATGGATTGGGTAATCACTTATTTTTTTACATATAGAGCAGCAGGACAGCCTTTTACATCAATAATTGAAGGTAGTTCTAATTTTTGAGTTAACCAATAATTTAATTTTTGATTGCAAGTATTTGCTTCAGTATACGGATAATTGACGAATCTACCGCCAGGTCTTAAGACCCTTTTAATTTCTGAAGCTAGTTGTATATAGTCTTTATCTGTTGTATCGGTCCCAACAGTATTCCAAAGACACCATGAATCTATGGCAACATCTATACTTTCGGTAGGCAATTTTGTTTCAAATACGCTTGCTAAAAATGTCTCACCACCAACAAACCTATTTATTATTTTTGCACTAGCATACATTAAAGGGGACCCATCAACTCCAATTGTTTTTAT
>JAAXVZ010000217.1:0-1715 GCA_013335235.1 Nanobdellota archaeon
CCATAGATCTTTCAGGCATAATGAATATTGGTGTGCCAATATATGATTGCGCTTGTTTGTATAAATAATTTATTTTTCTATATTCTTTTTAATTTAGTATATATAATATATTGAAAAGGTTATTCAATTAGTTTAAGTGACTACTAAATAGTTATAACATATACAGATCAAATCAGCAAATCAAGAGGTACACAAATGGGATCCACGCATTTTTTACACGCACAACCGAGTACGCGCCTTCCACCGAACTTTTATTCCTATGCCCTACCTGACAAAAAGGTCAGGGAAGCCATAGATGTGCTAATACAGGAACTGCAAAAAGTCGACAACCAGCAAGATAATGTATATGTTGGGCTTCATAAGGATAAGACTATTGAGCTTATGCAGGGATTCAAGCAGGAAGGGAAGGTCAGCGTCGAAGATATATGCGGTCTTGAATCAGCCATGATAGATATAGGATATGCTTGGAAGACACCTGAAAGGCAGGTGAGCGCGGACTATCTTACTGAGTTGCCCTCAGGCATCACTGTATCCAGGAACTGGTGGATAGCATTGAGCAGCACAAGCGATAATTTCGTCCTTCCACAAGACCATAAGATTATGATAATAAACTCCTTTTATGATCATCTAGCTGCAGGGCATTGGTACCCTGAGAGGATGGACCACCATCTTTCATTAGATGAGGTTGATAATATGGATGGAGCGATACGTCATTTTGAAAAAAACTACCTTGCTTTTGCAGGATATCATCCAAAAGAGAAGCCAAAGGGACTACTTAGAACTCTGCTTGGCGGGTAGTCATAACTATAACTAAAAGGTGAATAATATATGGATACTATTGAACAAAGGCTCACGCAGCTTGAACAGAAAATCTTTGAACTTGACGGAATAAAAAGGGCAGGAGACACCAGCATCATTCATGGATACAGCGTTTTTACAGATATGGTCCAGGGGTTTGATCTTCTAGGTGCAGCATCAAATTTTCTATCAACGATTGCTACATATTCAGCATACGCTTCCTCTCCGGGCTTCAGGAAGACTCCGCCGGAAGCATATAAATCAGAGATAGTCCTTCTGTATGATCAGTTTGTCCAGCTAAAAAATGAGCTTCATGGCATCCCTGATGAGAGAAGGCTTTCTCTAGAGAACCTTGCCAAGCTTTCACTATCTCTAGATGGTTTGCAGAAAAGGATCAAAGGAGATTATAGCGAAACCCAGGCTGGAAAACTTGGCTACAAGCCAGCCATACTCTCTCCGTTTTACCATGACACAAGCAGGCCTGACACATGCCTGACCGCAACAATAGGGAATGCACTCTTGCTTGTCGCAGCTGGCAGGGTACTTGAGATGTCTCCTTTGCCGGATAATGCATCGCCTGACTTCGATGAAGATGGTCGTTATAGTTTCAATATCTTCATTGAATCGAAACATATAGGTGAAGTAATGGTGAAACGCGACGGCTCAAAGATTGAATATCATATCTCTCCGGCCAAGAAAAGGGGACCAGGAGAAATACGTGTAGCAGAGCGACTCAGCATATACTGCAATGGCAGAAATTACGATACCAAGGTTATGTCGGCTGCAAATGGAAACTGTCGTATAGAATTATTCAACAACGAATCAAATTTCATCTCTTCACAAGGTGTGAACAGATTTTTGAGGGATATGTGCCAAGGCACTATGGCGGAGATTGACTATTATATGCTGAAGTGATG
>JAAXVZ010000217.1:1725-2998 GCA_013335235.1 Nanobdellota archaeon
CTTCTAAGATATTAATATCATAAGTTTATCCTTAACATCACTTCAGCATATAATATCTTAGAAGGTGAAAAAATGAGCGATCTCGTAAAAAAACTAGCGACACAGGCAGTTAACCTTAATGACGCTGTTTTGGATTATTTATCAAAGCATACAAAGCAAGAAGTTGAGATAACTCCTGATAAAATCCACTTTGTGACAAGCCATTACAAAAGGAATACGACCCGCAAAGTTGAAACTGTCCATTATGGAGTACTATGGAATACGCTGAGTGTGACAGATGTCCCTACTGTAGAGACTTGGAGCGAGACAGAGTCTACCCAGGTCATATCTGTCGGTGCCAGGTCCGCAGAGGTAGAAATTGAGCCAAGAGGATCGACACTTACATGGCTACTGAAATATCAAGGGCATATATCCCGTCGTGGAGGATATGGGTTTGATAAGTATAGCCAGTTCATGGGTGCAAAGATTATGGTAGGGTCTTACCAGGTATTAGAAGGCGTATGCGGGGTATATCATGTCGGTGAGGCATTCACTAATCCCAAAGATGTTGTAAAGGCATTGAGCGACGGCCCAATTAATTACCTTCTGCATGGAGATGTATGGGCAGGCACTAAGCAGTCTCGTAGGTGGTAGTTTTTTATTCTTTCTCCTTTTTCTTTAGGTAATGTCATTCACCATCCTCGACTGCTACACAGATGAGGCTGCAGGCCTCGGCGTTCCGCCATATCTCGGGACTTACCCCAGATACATCTATGGCATGCTGAAGTCTAAAGGCCATGACCCAAAATATATAACTATAGATGACCTCAGGCTCCTTGTCCATTACAAGGGCGTCATCAAGGAAGTCACTGAGAAGGACAAGACCAACATCAGGATATACAACCTGACAAGGAACAATGTTAAGGAAGTTCTGGAAAACACTGAGACCTTGGTTGTCATACTGGGCGTCCATGTGCCTGGAAAATACCTTTCAGCTATTCCTGGGACACTAGATGAAGTGACTGGTCTCTTGGCTGGCATAAAATGCAAGAAGATACTCACTGGCCCGGCAATCTTCGGAACGCAGCTCGAAGGAGGCAAGTCCTTTGAAAAGACAGACATGACTGGTTATGAATCCAAGAACTTCGGATTCGAGTTCGGCGGCTTTGACGGGCTGCAGGAATATGCAGTGAAAGGTGCTGAGATACTGAGGCATATCCCTGACATAAGGATAGCTGAGATTGAGACTGGAAGAGGCTGCAATATCGGCCGCTGCTCGTTCTGTACAGAGCCT
>JAAXVZ010000021.1:0-994 GCA_013335235.1 Nanobdellota archaeon
GGGACGTTATGCGATCGTGGCATGTTTTCTTCAAATGTTTTGTGCGTGAGCACAGCGCCGACGAGGCGCGTTTTGCCTCCAGGCTTTTGAAAGCCTGGGACGTTATGCGATCGTGGCTTTATCCTCTCAGAAACCCAGAGCATATTTAAAATTATTGATAATACCTATTTCTTGCCGGAGTGCTCCATATGCTCCAGCATGTCTTCTCTCATCTCATAGATATTTATCAGGGTCATAAGAAAGACCAGGATGAGCGGTCCGAGGATTATGCCGATCACTCCGAACAGCGTCAGTCCTCCAAGAACCCCGACAAGGACCAATGCCGGGTGCAGGCTCACCCTGTCGCTTATCAGGATAGGTTTCAGCACGTTATCTACACTGCTGATGATACCTATGCCATAGCCAAGAAGGATTGCACCCCTGACAACTCCCCAGGAATCATTGATCCTAAGAGAGAAAAGCATCATTGCAATTGACAGTGGAAGGTAAATAAGGGATGGTCCGATCATGGGGATGAGTGAGAACATGAAGGTCATGACTCCCCAAAATAATGGTCCGTTGACTCCAAGTATGGCAAATCCGATTGTGGCGAGGACGCTTTGGGCAAGGGCAGTCACTATCTGCCCATACACGACAGCATCTGCCATCTGCTTTAACTCCCTTATTATTATTATGGTGTCTTTCTGGCTGAACGGGAGATAATTCCTGACCCTTGCGAACATTGCATCGCCATCCCTGAAAAAGAAGAATAAGAATACAGCGGCGATTGAGAAACTCAATATCCTCCCAGGTATCCCTGAGATTATTGATCTTGCAGCGGACAGGAGTGTCTGAAGTGTTGAAGACAGGATAGATGAAAAATCGAGATTGATGGACAGGCTATTTTCCAGCTTCTCTATTGCACCGCTATGAACTATGTTTGAATAATCCTTTACCATTGCGGTGAGGAAGCTATACAGCCCCGGAATCTCCTTTATAAGTGAGGTGATAACAA
>JAAXVZ010000021.1:1004-11161 GCA_013335235.1 Nanobdellota archaeon
AAACAGGAAAGGGATTATGACTATTAGCAGGACAAGGACGCACATGACGGCGCTTGAAATGCTCTTCCTCTTAATCTTTGAATTTATTATGCGATAGAGCGGGTAGAATATATACGCAATCACAGCTGCGCTGATTATCGGCAGCAGGAATGGCTGGAGAAGAAAATAAGATGTTATGACTAATGCAGCCACAACAATCAGCCCACCGTATCTCTGATACCATTCTCTCATTAAATTATTTTATGAAGGGCACTTTAAATAAATATCGGTCAGCAGACCCCAAGCCCTATCTCTGCCAGTTCTTCAATGAATTCCGATGCAGTGTGCAATGAAGCCAGGATGAAATAAAGATTCTTCTTAGACTGCTCGCTGATCTCGTCATGTCCCAGGTTGACAGGAACCTCTACAGCCTTCTTCTTCATCTCAAGCGCCTGGTTTGAAAGGTTGAAATCCTTTTTCATGATGCTGTTGAATGACATGTCGAACGCGACAAGCATGTTGTCTATTATCAGTGCAAGCTTCTTTGAAGTGCTTTCAGGCCCTTTCTTCACTGCCAGTGCGTTTGCAGATATCTCATAGAAGGTGTCAGTCATTTTCTCGATGCTGTCAATAAGTAGGATGAATTCCTGGCATTCTTTCAGGGATATGTCCAGCTGGCGCAGTATGCCAGGATCATGGACTGCAAAATTTATTTCCCTTCTTACAAGCAGATATAGTTTATCGACTTCATCTTCCCAGAAAGAGATATTCTCGTTGGATTTTATCTCGCCTAGAAGAATCTTCTTAGTCTCTTCCATTATTAGCCGGGATATGGAATACTCACGCTTTATGGCTTTCTTAATTGAAAGATGGTCTGCAGTAAAGAAATCCTGCAGCAGCAGGTCCTTATCGCTCTCTTCTATTATCTCGAACCCTATGAATTTCTTCAGGTCCTGCTTCAGATCACGCATCATGTTTGGCGGCCAAGGCTTGTCAGAGCATATCTGGATCTTCCCTGACCCGTCGATATAATGTGCAGTGAATTTTCTCAGTATCTCCTGCTTGTCCTTATATTCCTGGAGCTTTATTACCGCAGATCTCTGCACTTCTTTTTTTTTCCCGACACCTATCCTAAGGCTCTGATCTTTCTCTATGTCTATTGACAGGCTGTCTCCTGTCTTAATCCCGTTAGAGATGACCCATGCCTTCGGCAGAGAGACCGTGAATGTAGATATGCCTGTCTTCTGGACTCTTCTTGTTTCCATAGTGGTTTGGGTTTATAGGTTACTTATAAGTATATTGTAATTACACTATATAGAACTATATATAGCTATATAGTGTACATCTTGCTATGTTCCATAAGTACAAAGGCCTTATGTAATTCCTGTTTGCTCTTCACATTATGAAGTACCATTTCATAACATCAGTGCTGTTTGCGGTATCAGTATCACTGATGACTCTTGCACAGGATATCCGGACAAGGATGCTGCTTCTTTTCCCTGTCCTGATACTGTTCTATGCTACTTTTATTGTCTTCTCTATCGAATATGACAGGGAGCGGTCAGCCAACTGGAAGCAAAAAGAGAAGCAGGTGATAGAGAATACATATATCAAGTTCCTGAGAGAGCACAAGAAAAAGCTAGGGTTTTAATACCTTGCTCGATTCTTATCCAGGATGCGCTTTGCAGTCATTGTCTCTAAGAAGGATGAAGCAGGCCAGAACATAAAACAGCATATCGCCTGCCCTGAAAACGCGTTCCTTGTGGAGATTGAGAAAGATACGATATATTTTGATGAGGCAGACCTATTGCAGGCAGACATACTGATATTCGCGACAAGGCACCAGTCTGAATCAAAGGAAAAGACATTATCGCTTCATTTCCCGGGGAATTTCTCTGACCCTAAGTTCGGAGGGACAAAAGCCAAGTTCCCGAAGGCGCCAGCCTCTTTTGCAAAGCAGATGTTCGCAAACCTTGCAGAGGCAGGGGAAGGCACAGAATACAAAGTCACCATGGAAGCGACGCACCATGGGCCGACTCTTGCAAAGCCATGCATCTTTATCGAGATTGGAAGCGCACCAGATCAGTGGAGAGATGGATCAGCTGGAAAGAAGATAGCTGGGGTCATAAGAAAAACTATCTTGGAACTTCAGCCAAGGAAGCATGAGGTCGCATTAGGTTTCGGTGGCACGCATTACTGCGCAGGTTTCAATAAGATTGAGCTTTCAGAAAATGTGGCTATGGGCCATATCTGCCCTAAATACAATGTCTCTGTATTGACAAAAGAGATCATACACGAGATGATGGCAAGCACAGTCGAGCACGTGGATTACGCTCTCCTGGATTGGAAAGGCCTCACTTCTGCAGACCGTCAGCATATCACTGGCATCCTCTCTGAGATCGGACTGCCCTGGAAAAAGCTATAGTGTTTAAATAATACTTCTTCAACCTGCCAGATATGAGCCCGGACCTGGCTATCTACGTTGGGATTGAGTTTTCAGAGGATTATGAAAAAAGATATCGCATGGACAGGCGTGTAACAGAGCTATTTCCGGCGATCCGCAGCGGTTGCATGCACGCAGATTACCATTATCCTCATTCAGACAGGATATATTTTCATTCTGAGCTTAAAAAAGAAGTAGAAGGCAGGGCTGTGCTTCTTGCAGGAAGCTGGCTTGAGCAGTGCGTTGCAAATGCTTCTTCCCACTTGCTGATAAAAGGTGCAGAAAGGATAATAATAGACCCGAGGCAGGTTGTGCCTTATTTTCCGGGAGTCGAGCGCAATCCTGAGAAAAAAGCAAATGCAATAATAGATTATTGCTACGCTGCATGGCACGGTGCTCAGAGGTTTGTCAGATTTGAAGTCCAAAAAGAAGGTTCTGCAATTATTATTATGAATAATGGAAGCGGTGATATCAATTGGTATCAAGAATCAATCAGGACGAGAGGCATCAGCGGCCTGGTTACTCTCGGAAGGAGACCATATAGCAGTCACAAGTTTTATAACTAAACATTAACTCTGACAGGCTATGGATGAATATTTGCTGCCTTTCGAGAGGGTTAAAAGATCGGTTCTTGTCAGAAGGATCGCTCAGACCTCCGACAAGTTCGGCATGAATCCGAAAGACAGGACAGTAGAGCAGCTTCTTCAGGTCGGCATTGTGAATATAGATAAGCCAGAGGGGCCGACAAGCCATCAGGTCAGCGCATATGTCCAGAGAATCCTAGGCCTGACAAAGAGCGGCCACTCAGGGACACTGGATCCGAATGTCACAGGCTGCCTGCCAGTCACATTGGAGAAAAGCACTAAGATTGTGCAGACACTCCTTACAGCCGGAAAAGAGTATATCTGTATCATGCATCTTCACAAGGAAGTGCCGGATTATGAGCTGTACAAGGCACTTGACAAATTCACAGGTAAGATAAACCAGCTACCTCCTGTAAAGAGCGCTGTCAAGCGCGAGTGGAGGGAGAGGACAGTCTATTATATTGAGATACTCAGCAAGCTAGAGCAGGATATACTTTTCAGGGTAGGCACTCAGGCAGGCACATATATCAGGAAACTGGTGCATGATATAGGGCAGGAACTTGGATGCGGTGCCCATATGGCAGAACTCAGGAGAAGCAAGGCAGGCCCTTTTAGTGAATCAACACTTTGCACGCTCCAGGATCTTGCAGATGCTTATCATTATTATAAGGCAGGGAATGATAAGTATATACGCAGGCTTGTCATGCCTGTCGAGTTTGGGATTTCCCATCTTCCGAAGATATGGGTGATGGATACGACAATAGATACAATATGCCATGGTGCATCTCTTTCTGTCCCAGGCATATCAAAGCTTGAGACAGGCATCCAGAAAGGAGACATGGTTGCGATATTGAGCCTGAAAGATGAGCTTGTGTCTTTTGGTATAGCTACGCTATCCAGCAAAGAGATGATGGGCGAGAAGGGTCTTGCTGTAAAGGCAGATAAGGTGCTGATGGAGCCAGGGACGTATCCAAAGATAGTTCTTAAATCTTAGATGTGCTTAATCTTCAGTTAGTGTTTTCGGATGCCAGGGAACCTGAAGATTGTGAAATCAGATAGAAAACTATTTTTAATAAAAAAAATTAAAACTCAACTTTAACGTCTTTTCTGTCCTCTTCGCTTGCCTTGAACATCTCCTCATCCCTATATTGGAGCATTCCAGCGACTAGCATATCCGGAAAGCTGTGTATCTTGATGTTATAGTTGTTTACAGACTCGTTATAGAACTCGCGCCTGTCAGCCAGCTCATTCTCGATTGCTGAGATCCTCTTCTGTAATTCAAGGAAATTCTCGCTTGCTTTCAGATTAGGATAGTTCTCTGCGACAGCAAATATGCTCTTTAGGATTCCTGATATTTGCGAATCTGCCTTTGCCTTCTCTCCCATTGTCTTTGCAGATAGGAAGCTTGTCCTTGCCAGCGTCAGATTCTCGAGAGTCTGCTTCTCGTGTTTCATATACCCTTTTACAGAAGCGATCAGCTTCGGAAGCTCGTCTGCCCTCTGCTTGAGCAGCACATCGATATTAGCCCAAGATTTGCTGATGTCGTTTTTCAGCCTGACCAGTGCGTTGTATATCCCTACCAGGTAGCCGAAGAACGCCAAGAAAAATAGCGCCACAGCTACAAGGCCTATCACCATAAGTCCTATTGCCATTTTTTCCCTCCTATAATATTCTGAAGTATGCGAATATGATAAATAAGCAGACTATCATCAGCGCAGCACCGCCAAAAAAGCCGATAATTACCTGCCAACCCATCTTCTTCAATACCTCTTTCTCATCTTTGTCTGCGATATAGTAAAATTCCTTGTGCTTTCCTTTCTGGATCATCACACCCTCTTCATTGAGGCTTGCCCTGTCAGGGTCAGCAAAAGGGTTCTTGCCCGCGACACCCATGACAAAGACCTTATCCCCTGGTGCCAGGTAATATTCTCTTAGCCTCAGCTCTTTATTGAATATCAGTCCCTTATAGGAAATCCCTCTGCCTGTGAGGAATTCGATGATGCGGCCTGTCGGGCCTTTCTTTGACAGCATGTATTCATGGTCCATAGGGATATCCATCCTGGCTCCGTCCGGATCGACCAGCACAGTCCCGGTATTATCCTTGATGAAAAATGGCCCCCCTATATATCCCTGACTTATCACGACCCACTTTGAGCTTTTTCCGGATGATCGCAGCTCTTCAACAGTCCACCAGCAGTGAACGCAGGTGTCTCCGGAAAAAGGGCCCTCTGCAACATTATTCCTGTCTGCGATGACCTTTCCAAAGACTTCGACCCTGCCCATGGCGATGCTCCTTATCTTTGAAGTAGGGGTGTTCTCTATCAGGAGCTTTTCCCTGAATTTGGAGAAGCCTGAAAAAAAGAGGTATGTCCCATAGCAAAGGCCAGCAATGCTATACCCTATAATCCTGCCATCTCCTGAGCTCATAAGTCCTTTCTTAAGAATTTCCCTTTATAATATTTTGTATTTTTAGCATATTTTCCCAGCGTATTTTGCATACTTTCAAATATAACCGGTTTTCTCAAAAGCATCATGTGGGACTATGGGAAGATACTTCTTTTAGTGAAAGAGACAGCGCTGGAGCAGGCTGGTTCAATCGAAGCGCTTAGGGCACGGAAAAACTACAGGGAAAAAGATATCGAGAGCGCTATAAGGGGAGATGCGGCGCATCATGCCACTCTCGCGCAGGTCAGGCATGACTTAGATTCTCTCGGCCTAGTATATGATGAGGTAAACAGGTCTGACCTCAGATCTGTAAAAGGATATGGTTTTATCGTCACAAATGGGGGTGATGGGACATTCCTGCTCGCATGCCAGCACCTCCAGAACAAGAAGAGGCGCAGCGTCCCTGTCCTGGGTGTCAATTCAGATACAGACCAGAGTGTAGGCTTTTTCTCATCAGCGACAATCAACACATTTGGGGAAATCATGGAGGCGATAGACACTTTTCCCAGATCATATCTTAGCAGGCTAGAGATATCGATCAATGACCATATCCTGCCTCAGCGCGCCTTGAATGAAGTGATATTCTGGAATGAGAATATAGGCAATACCTTATGCTATATCCGAGAAAATGGAATTGAAGAGAGGGTAAAGGAAGGATATATGGTAATAGCGACAACTCCGGCCGGGTCTACAGCAGGTTTCAGGAACCTTGGAGGTCCCCTGGTCAGCCTGGATGAGAAGAGGATAGCATATGGCATAAACGGATGTACTTATGGGAAGGACCCATTTGGATTCGCAGACACCTTATCAATTGAGCCTCTTAAGGGAACAGGAAGGCTCACTATTGATGGGGCAACAACTTACCCTGTAACTTCATCAGATAAGATCAGTATCAGATATGGTTCTAGAATAACGATGATAGGAAGCCTGGAAGAGAACAGGAAAGCGCATGGGTTTGCCTGATCTTATTCATATAATTAAACTAAAAAATAAAAACTTAAGACAGAACTATAGACTGCAGGCAGAATAGCCGCAGCCAGGGCATAATACGCATCCTTCCTGCTTTACCAGGCTGGTCTTGCATTCTGGGCAGTTCACCAGCTGTTTTGGAGTCACGCTCTGCTGCAAGTCTCCTAATGTTGTACCTTCAGATGCGCCGACACCAATCCCTGCTAATGTAACAAGCTGCTGCTCTGATAGCATCTCCGGTGTCATCTTCACTGCTTTTGCGATTTCAGGCGCTTTCTCTTTCTTTGTCTTTGACTCAGACTTGTTGACTTCCTTTATGTTCAGGACCTGGTTGCTTCTTGAGCCGTCCCTATATACTGTGCAGCCCTTGCAGCCAGTCTTCCAGGCCAGCATATATCCTTCTTTCACCTGCTCGACTGTTGCAGAGTTGGAGAAATTGATTGTCTTTGAGACTGCATTAGACACATGCTCCTGGAAAGCAGCCTGGATCATTATATGCTCTTCTGCAGTTATATTGAATGCGACTTCAAAGGTATTCCTGACATCTTCAGGGATTCCGGGGATGCCATCCAGTGTCCCCTGTCCAGCAATCTTTTCCATCAGCTCTTCTGAGTAGAACCCGCGTTTTTTTGCGACCTGTGAAAAATGCTTGTTGACATATGTGAATGTCTCTTTTATGCTATGGCTGTTCTTGATATATGCCAATGCAAAATTAGGTTCGCATCCGCCAGATGTATCTGCAAGCATAGATAAGGTCCCTGTAGGGGCGATTGCAGTAATTGCACAGTTCCGGACCTTTCGCCCTTCTTTTTCAAATGTCGAGCCTTCCCATGCAGGGAACACGCCTTTGGTCTTCGCCAGCCTTTCGCTCTCATGCCAGCCTTCATCGTTTATTACTTTCATCAGCTTCTTTGCAAGAGCTCTTGCATCTTCTGATGAATAGGGTATATTCAGCTGGTATAATAAGTCAGCAAAGCCCATCACGCCAAGGCCAATCCTTCTGGTCTTCTTTGCCATCTCCATTATTTCTGGTGTCGGATAGACACTGGCGTCAATCACATTGTCAAGGAAATGGATAGCAAGCCTTGTGGTCTTCTTCAGCTTGTCCCAATCTATCTGGCCGTTTTTGACCATCAGGTCCAGGTTTATTGATCCAAGGTTGCAGACCTCATGGTCAAGGAGCCATATCTCTGCGCATGGGTTTGTTGCCTTGAAGAGGCCTAAATGCTTCACTGTGTTATATCTGTTCGCAGTATCTACAAACAGCAGTCCAGGCTCGCCTGTCTTCCAGGCATGGATTGCGATCTTATCAAAAAGCTCACGTGCCATGATGCTCTTCACAGGCTTATGGTTATGGGGATCGACCAGCTCATAGGCACTGTCGGATTCAACAGCTTTCATGAACTTGTCATCGATCATCACGGATATATTGAAGTTGGTAAGCTGTGTCAGGTCATCTTTTGCAGAGACGAAATCCTCTATGTCCGGATGCCATACATGGAATGTCGCCATCTGGGCGCCTCTCCTGTTGCCCTGCATGATTGTTGAGCACATCACATCAAAGACACGCATGAAAGATAGCGGCCCTGAGGCGACCCCTGAGCAGCCAGATACCCATGATCCTTTAGGTCTAAGTGTCGAGAAACAATAGCCGACTCCGCCACCTCTTTTCTGGATGAGGGCAGCCTTCTTCACTGCTTCAAATATCCCTTCCATGCTGTCCTCGACAGGTATGACAAAGCAGTTCGCAAGATTTTTCACAGGCGTCCCTGCATTGGCAATAGTCCTTCCACCTGGCAGGAAATCCAGGGTAGACATGAATTCGTAGAATTCCTTCTCAAGCTTTGCATGCTCTTCAGGGCTGTTAGTGCTTTGCTCAGGAGAAGCTATCTCCCTTGCAATCCTTTCGAACATCCCTTTCGGCGTCTCAATGACCTTGCCTTCAGGGTCTCTCATCAAATATTTTGCATAGACAATCCTTAGCTGGTTATCATTCAACCCAAGCTTCTCGCTCTCTGGAAGAGCGTCCATATACCTCTTGTAATTCTGCATTCCCCAAACCCCCACCAATAACGCTTAAGTATTTCAAAAAACATATCGAACGTAGTATTTTCATATTATGTAGATTATTTAAAGATTCTTGAAGGACGAAATCTATAATCTAATATATATGTCAAATAGCTCTTGAATTCCTATGAGCAATATGCAGGATTCATTGATGATGCATAATACAGGATGTCAAATCCTTGCCAGCAGATCAAGATCGCTGAACAGCTCATTTGCGCATTGCCTGCAGTAGCAGTCTTTCTTGATTCCCTTGATAGCATATGCTGCCTGCTGGGTTTCGCAGATGCAGCACATCCTCTTCCTGGAATATGCTATCTGTACCTGGTCAACAAGTGATTGCATGAATAGGAATTATATTATTTCTTATGCCGGACAAGCTCCTGCCTGAGAAGCTTCAGCTCCTGGAGCTGGTCATATACCATCTCCCGCATGATCTTGATCTCTGTCACATGCTCTCTTTGGATCAAGCCAAGCTCCTCTTTCATGTCTTCTGTCGTTGCTGCAACTATAACAACAAACAAGAGGACCATCCATGTGAAGACTGCTGCAAGCTTAAGCCAGCCTGTCAGCGTATCGCTTTTCTGTGCAAGAATTATCAGATATAACCCAAAGAATGTCAGACCTACTCCGACAGGAAGCAGTAATTTTTCAAAGATATTGATCTTGCGGCCAAGCATTTTATTCCCTCTTTATTCCACAATAGGTCGCACCTGTTGTGTTCCCTATTTATGCTAATGAGAGTTTATTGCTGCCTGGGTTTATAAATTTTCCTGTTTTTCCTGCATAAGATATTGTGGGTATCAGGTCCATCCAGCTTTTCTCTGGCACAAGCGTAGATGGGACAGCAGTTATATTCAGCTTAGATTCAAGGAAAGCGATTGCGTCCTGCCTTGACCCAAGATAATCCACAAGCCCAAGCTCTTTTGCTTCTGTGCCAAGATATACCTGACCTGTGGCAATCTCTCTCACAATCTTTTCAGACATGTTCCTGTTGCCTGCGACCTCGATGATGAACATGGTGTTCATGTCATCTATGAGCTTCTGCATGACCTTCCTCTCCTTCTCAGACGGCTCCTTGAATGGGGAACCCATATCCTTGAGGTCGCTTGATACATATCTCTGATATGTCACATTGTAGTCTCTCATCAAGCCTGAGAAATCAAGGTATGAGCCTATGACGCCTATGCTTCCGACAAGCGAGAGCCTGCTGGCAAAAACATAGTCCGCGCTGCTCGCAATCCAATATGATCCGCTTGCACCGACTTCCCTTATGACAGCTACGGTTGTCTTGTTGAGGGTCTTCACTTTCTGGCCTATCTCATCGCTTCCGACAGGCGATCCGCCAGGTGAGTTGATATCAAGGATTATCGCCTTTATTCCAGGATCACTGTCTGCCTTATCTAACAGAAGGACTATCTCGTCGCTGCTCACGATATCTGAGGAGAAGCCGCTGTGCCCTGTTGCATATATCTCTCCATGCAAGGGGATGACTGCAATGTTAGCTCCGCTCCGCTCATCTGTCCCAGTAAGAAAAAATGATGCGAGGCTTGCTATTATCAGTAGGAATCCCAAAATCTTGGCAGATGTCAAAAGCTTCCCACTTGTGCTAACCCTCTCCTCTTTCATAGTAATACCTCTTCAACCACAGTTGTTTTCGATAGTTTGTCAGA
>JAAXVZ010000218.1 GCA_013335235.1 Nanobdellota archaeon
AGTGAGACGGCTTTGATAAATTTTTGGGTTAACCCGCGATGCGCCTCTAGCACTAAAGAACCATTGTTTTTATTAACTACATACACCCCTCCGCAATCGACTCCTTCTTCATCGCATGTGGTCTGGGTGAGCCTTTAAAACCGATTGAAGTGAAAAGCAAGATTGAAGTGATGGCAACAGAAGAATCAATCAAGAACAGCAAAGTGGTTATTAAATATGATAATACTGGCCAAGAAAGAAAGACCGGGGTTCAGTTTTTGCTGGAACTCAGTGATTCTTCTGGCAGCAATATTGCCGAAGAATATATCGGGCCATTGACAATAACCCGCAACGATGTTTTTGTCCAGGAATATAGCATGCCTCTATACTTGCTGAATAGAGGCCAGGAATACTATCTTTCGCTGAAGATGACAGAGAAAGGGAAAGAATCGGCAGTTGCAAGCGCGAATGTAATATTGGATGAGATCCCAAAAAGCGTATTCTTCTCGCGTGTTAACGTGATTTTCATAGGTGTGATAATATTCATACTGCTAACTGTAGTCGGATTCTCAATATTATTTTCCAGAGGTGAAAAAAAATGACAATAGTCTTTGGCGGCATAGATCTGCCTATATTCGAGATGCTGTTCATTGTCTCTGTATTGCTCCTCACAGGCCTGTTTGTTATGATCTTGGGAATATTCTACGTGCTCAAAGAAGTAAGGGAACTCAAGAATGTGCTAAAAAAAGAAGAGGAGAACATAGGCAAGTTCGAGAAAGGGATCGCAGACTTGGAGTCATTCAGGGGAGGAGATTCAAAATCCTCTGAATTAAAGAACTATATCCAGGATAACTTAAAGAAAGGATATTCTTGGGAGATGCTGAAACAGCAGCTGACATCTCAAGGATTCGAGGAGAAGAAGCTTGAGGAGATATATCTAGGAATAAAGAGATAATAAGTTAAACCGATATGTCGGCAGGACTATCTTGAATCCGATAAGTTACTGCTTCAGCATACCATAAAGCTCCTTATTCAGCCTAATCAGCCTTGTCTTCCCTAGCTTGTCTTTTTCCATTATCCCCTTATTCACAAGGGATTCTATGGTCCTATGCGCCTTAACTTTCGTGAATCCGTCCATATAAGTTATCTCAAGCTGCTGCAATTTCCCTTCATTTTCAACAAGCTTATTTACAACACGCCGCTCTTCTGGATCAAGCAGCTTGAGTATCAGCCCAGAGTTATGCTTCAATATGACTTCTTTTTTCTCAATGTCTCCGCTCATGATATAATAAATCAGCGTGCCGATGACTATGCCAAAGAATCCGAAGATAGGGATGAAATAGAAAAAGGGCGTATGCGCCTCCCCTTGCTTTGTGTAGACATATTCCAATATCTGCTCTTTTGTCATTATCTCAAGCTCTGCAGGGTCTATCTGCCTCTCTTCCCGCATATTATTCAGGAAGAATATGACACTTATCACTAGCAGGATAAAAGAGATTACTATCAGGCCGGTTATGAATATTTTCTTTTTCATATATATGCTGAATCTTCGTTTGCTTTTATTGATTTTTATATGTTCTTGGTTTGTCTGGGATTTAATTAACCAATATCATAATATATCCATGTATCTTGCTATTATCTCATGGAATTGACAAAATATGAAGGAGAGGCACTAAAAGATGCCCTGGAAAAGTATATCCCTGTATTGGAGGCTCAGATCAAGGATCTGGCGAAGATGAGGCACTCGAGCTCTCAAGATAAGAAAGATATCAAAAGGGAGATGGAGAAGAAGGCTCAGCTGCTGAAAGACATATTGAAGAAGATCTAAAGCAACATATCAAGGTCCAACCCTGAGGAGAATCTTGCTTCCAAATGGATCTGAAAGATAGACCTCTTTATCTTGCGCCCCATATGCAACCTTTTTTTCATCCAGGCGCGCTGCTACTTTTTTCAGGTCTTTTTCTGATAATATAATCTCAAAACTCCCAAGTCCAAGCGTCTCTCTTCTCGGGGGAGAGCCTTTTGAAATCCATGTGTTGACTGCGAGGTTATGATGGTCTCCACCAGAGGCAAAAAAAACCGCCGAGCCTGATTCTGAGGTGATGTCGAACCCCAGCACTTCTTGGTAGAACGCTTTTGCTGCTGCAATATCAGCTCCTTTCAGGTGGACATGCCTGACACTGACATTGCCTGTCTCAGACCCTATATTCTTTTTTATATAGTCAACAGCGTCAAGCCTTCCTGTCTCCATCCGGACAGACCCATTCGCCCATTGCCACATGCTCTTGTCTATGTCAAAATAGAGCTCAATGCCGTTCCCTTCCGGATCAGTAAAATAGAATGCTTCGCTTACAGTATGATTTGCAGAGCCAGAATAGCTGTCCTCTGATTTCATGATTGCGTTATAAAGCGTCCTTGCCAAGTGAGGCCGCGAGGAATAAAGGAGAGCGACATGATACAGCCCGTTATCTTCATCTTTAGGCGCCTGCAAGTCCTGGCGTGAGACCAGCCGGATAAGCGGCTTGCCTTTGCCAAGCAAAGCTGTTTCCTGTGTCTCTTCAAGAACATCCAGGGAAAGCACATCTGAATAGAACCGCATCTCGGAGTCAAGATTCCGCACATTAAGCGTAACCACACCCATCTGCATGACAGGCTTCCTGCCAGCCTGGCCTAATGCAGCTATGGACACTATCAAAACAAGCAGGAAAAGGGAAAGATACGCTATGTTTCGCATGATCGGCTGTAGCTGCGCCAGGATTTTAAAGATGATGTTTAAGTAGCGCCTGCATAAAACATATCATACATATTAATAATATACATGTTCTGTTTTTTTTAAAAATATAGTCATATTTATAAACAAATACTCATACAAATTAGTAAAACAGTCCCGGGATAGGCTTGGCAAATAGAAATACTACGCAAGGAGACAGAGTTCTGCATAGAATCAACTACCAGGAGCTGCAGACGAAATCCA
>JAAXVZ010000022.1 GCA_013335235.1 Nanobdellota archaeon
AATTTGACGGTGCAGATGATTATATCAACATCACAGCCAATAATACACTAAATGTCCAGACTGGAAATTTCACAGTGTCTGCATGGTTCAACCAGCCAAACTCTAAGAGCGGTATATTGATTAACAAAGATAACTGTGGTAATGCCGGAGGATGGTATCTTTCTGTTGATTGGGATGGCACAGTCAATTTTAGGATTATCGGATCTACAGATGTATATGTTACAGGTACAAGCACAACTGCAAATGCTTGGCATCATGCAGTCTTTGTCAAAGAAGGCACAGCAATGCGTCTATATGTAGATGGCATTCTTAGAGACTCAGACACAGCCCCTTCAGGGATTATTGCAACAAATTATGAGCTGATATTGGGAAACAGAAGAGGTTCAATATTTGATCCGGATGGCTGCGGAGATAGCTGGTACAAGGGATCTCTTGATGAAGTCAAGATATATAACTCCTCTTTAAGCTATAGCCAAATCTACCAGGAGTTTTTGGTTGGCAACAGCAGCAGAAATCCCAATATTTTAGTTTTTAATGAAACAGCAGCGTATGATCAGTGGTATTGCTCAGTCACTCCGAACGACGGCACTCAGGATGGTACAACAGCAAACTCTAGTGCTGTCACGATTTATCCATTTAATTTAGTGAATATAAGTGCAATTGACTGTGAAATAAACTCTACATCATGGTTACCATGCACATCAGCATTATGGAATGACACAATCTCACAAGTTCGTGTAAATTGCACATCTACAAACAGCATAAGGTATGTGACATATAATATATCCAACACACCAGATTCCTCTACTAAGTTCAATTCAAGCAATGCGACATCTAACACTAGCAACAGTTGGACTTATAATAATCCAGACCTTAAGATATCTGACTCTGGAGAGTTCAAGTTGACTGTATCATGCTATGATGGAAATTATCTGCAAGTTAACACAACCTCCTGGACAGTTCCTTGGGGATACTTGAACGCATCATGGGTATCTCCGGCAACAGACATTAATCTTTCACAGAACAAGACTCGGGCATTTACCTCAGTGGTAGAATGCATCCAGGGGGAGTGCGGGGATGTCGCTGTCACAATTGACCCGATAATGTCTTTAACTCAGGGTAGCAATAACTATTCTATAGAATCAAATGCAACATACGCAATTGTGATGACAAGCTCATCTAATTGGTTTGGAGAATATTGGTTTGACCTGGAAAGGGACCCGACTAAGGCAACAAAGCTCACTGCCACATGCGGAGCAGACTGCTATTTCTTCAATCATTGGGTACCTCCGAGCGCAAGTGCATTGACAACAGGGCATTCTATAGAAATCATAGAAAATAGCACAACAAGGATAAAAATCAAAACAAACCACTATCAAACCAGTTCAAGGAACGAAACCGCGTATATTACGTTTTATCCTAGCGGGCAGATCTTCTTTTATAATAATATAACTTCATTAGGTGCAACTATTACTGATTCAGAATATCCTTTTTTAAATCTTATCAGTTCATTCACAGGCAATTATACAGTCGACAATTCCCTTGATTATATCTTGCGAAAGCAGACTGGAATAGAAAACTCATCAACTTATGCATTAATCTCAAATAAGGCTCTTTCCGGATCTATAAACGGTGATGATGGTGATGACAGAGAATGGTGGCTCTCTTCCAGCGATATAAACATTGCAACAGGGCAAAGCCAATATTTCATATTGCAGTATGTATTGAAACCTAATTCCATGAACCAGGATGACATAATAAGCAGAAGGAATGATTAGAGAAATCCTGCAAACACGACGAGCGGAAACCTTACAGTCATTACAGGTTCATTAGTAACAAATGATTTTGGAGATGTGAACAGCGATAGTTATAATGACGCAGAGGGTGCGTATGTATTTAGGGCAAGCGCAACATCTCTAGATCGCAATTCATTGGTCTTTAATATTTCAGGAGTTACTTATACAAGATATACTCCTGTTTTCAAAATATATAACTATACGGCAAATGTATTACCGACAGTTATCTTGACCAATAGTACAGGCAGCTATACATTAACGTCAGGCACAGACTATAATGCGGCTTTCCAGAATAACAGCAATTCTAGCGATATAATCCTTGTGCAGTATCTCAGGAATATTGGTTCTAATGTCCAGTTCAATATCAACTCTGAGTCAAAGGGCGCAATATCCACTATACCTGGAACAAGGCCGTTCTGGACTTCTTCCACTAATCCAGATACATGCCAGAACTTAAAACGCGGTTATTCATGCACTACATCATGGACAGTCAATGCTACAGGGATACCAGGAGATGCATACACTTTCTTTGTTATTTATGACGCAAGCAGTTATTCAGATTATGTCCTAAGTAATGAGACAGGGAGGATAAATATCACAATTGATGGCGGCAATATGCCCGATGTGACAGGTCTTTCAATCACACCCCCCTATCCCAATACTACCTCGACACTACAATGCTACGCTACTATCCTCAGCAATTTTAACTCGAGCCTTAATGTGGAGTATTGGTGGTACAACAACTCTGTCCTAGCGCTATCCGGGAACACGACAGGTGTATCAAACAACACGAATACCTTGATATCTGCGCTTGGAGATGGCAGCACCACATATGGGGAGACATGGAACTGCACAATAAGAGCTTATGACGGGACATCATATTCAGGTTACAACAGCACGGCGGTCTATATCTACGATCAAACCAACCCCTCTTGCCAAGTCTTGCCAATAATAGAGGATTCAATATTTGAGTATCAGTACAACAGCTCTTACATAATCTATTACAACAATTACACTTCAGGCACATTCAATGTCACTGTTTTAGCGTCTGATTCAGAGGCAGGGATAAGGAATGTGACATTCCCTGCGGCAGTAAGCATAGGCAGCGTCGACACAGCATCGCCTTACCAGATAACATACGTTTGGGACCAGGCAGATAGCTTCGATAATAACGCTACAGCCACATGTTATGATGCCACAGGAAATAGCAACACAACAACCTTCTCTATATACTTAGACAATGCTGGACCAACAGGAGGACACGTAGGATATACTGGTAGTTTCACTAATAGCACGCAGGTCACTTTCAGTTCAGGTTCTGATGCAGGCTCTGGAGTCAATGCTTCAAGGCCAAGGCTATTTAGGAAAAGCGCAAATGTCTTAGACAACAACATCTGCGGATCTTACTCTGCTTGGTCACCGATAGGGTCTCCTGCTCCCTCAAGCCCATACATAGATTCGCTTACAGGAACAATATGTTACCAATACACTTATGCAGTCTGGGATAATGTAGAGAACAACGCAAATTTCACAAATACTTCAGAGCTGATTTACAACAACCGGCCTACACACACAGCGCCGAATATAACACCGGCATTCGCCAATGCTACAAGCAACCTGACTTGCAATTGGAATAGTGTCTCTGATTTGGACGGCAATACAGTTAGGAATATCACTAACTGGTACAAGAACAATGTGTCGACAACAGTGTTATATATGCCCTTTGAGGGGGTTGGTGGAAGGGAGAGCACAGATGCTACAGACTACTCAGGGTATGGGAATAATGGAACTGTGTTTGGTGCGCAGTTCAATAGGACTGGAGGAAGGGTGGGAGGCGCATATTCTTTTGACGGAATCGATGATTTTATCTCTACACCAGCTAGTATCTCGCTCTCACCTAATTCTAACATCACTATTGAAGGCTGGATCAGGATGAACGAGTCATATAACATGACAGCTGATTCAGTTTATGGTGTCGTTGATAAAGGAGACTATCAGTTATTTTTGGCAAACTATGATGGTAAGTTATATTGGGTATTGAATGACGCAGCTGCAGACGCATTTTCCTGGCCTACCGGACAGAACCTTGTGAGCAATGTCTTCGGGATGGCAGTATGGAACAGTGACTTATATGTCAGTGGGGATTTTGCAGATGCAGGCGGCGACTCGGACGCTGACAGGATAGCGAAGTGGGACGGGAGCGCATTTTCCTGGCCAACAGGGCAGAATCTTTCAGGGGCAGTAAGCTCAATGGCTGTATGGGACGGAGATTTGTATATTGGAGGATCGTTTGCAGATGCAGGCGGCGACTCGGACGCCGACAGGATAGCGAAGTGGGACGGGAGCGCATTTTCCTGGCCAACAGGACAGACGCCTTCCAGTGATATCTTATCAATGGTTGTGTGGAATGGTGATTTAATCATCGGTGGCCAGTTCACAGCAGCAGGTGGAGACCCAGATGCCAATTACATAGCGAAATGGAATGGGACAGCATTTTCCTGGCCAACAGGGCAAGGCCTCTCTTCTCTTGTATATAGTATGGCGGTATGGAATGGCGACCTATATGTTGGCGGATCGTTCGCAGATGCCGGCGGCGATTCAGATGCGGATAGGATAGGGAAGTTCGGCACATCCTCAGTTAAATCAATAGCTTCAGCAACATCGCAGTGGACGAGCAACACATGGTATCACATTGCAGGGACTTATGACGGGACATATATGAGATTATTTGTCAACGGTGTTCTGGAGAACTCGGCAGCAACAAGCATCTCGGTTGATTCTACAGGAAAAGAGCTATATATTGGGAAGATGCATGGAAATCAATTCGGAGGATTATACGGCAGTTCAGAGACAGGAGAGCTGTTCCAGGGCACAATTGACGAAATTAAGATATATAATTCATCAGTGTCTGCTGATCAGATTCTTGCAGATTATAACGCAGGCAGCATAAGCAGGAATTCAATTATACTTATTAGGAACGAGACATCAGTAAATGAAACATGGCTCTGCTCGGTCACACCTAATGACGGCTATTCTGATGGGGTGACACTGAATTCAAGCTCTATCACTATCCTTAATACACCTCCGACCCATGGTACACCTTTTATAACACCTTCACTGCCAAACACTACAAGCGACCTGACCTGCAACTGGAATAGCATTCAGGATATTGATGGTGATGAAGTTGTCAACATCACAAACTGGTACAAGAACAATGTATCAGCGACAGTGTTATATATGCCGTTTGAGGGAGTGAATGGGAGAGAGAGCACAAATGCGACAGACTACTCAGGTTTCGGGAATAATGGAACTGTGTTTGGAGCGGCATGGGACAGGACAGGTGGAAAGGTCGGAGGAGGATATAACTTTGATGGAGACCTTGACTATATTGGCCTAAGAAACCCAATTAGGCAGGTTGACACATTTACAATCTCATTATGGGTGAAACCAAAGTTCACTTCTGACAATGCGATATTCTTCTCTACCACCTCCTCTAATGAGGGTTGGGCTGTTGCAATGGACCGCTCTTATGGCGATTGCGGAAATGGAGATATTTGCATTTGGCTATATAGAGACGGTGTCGGAGGATACATAGATTATGCATATGATCTGCCTGTAAACCAATGGTCGCATTTAGCAGTCACTTACTCAAACATCACTGGAGAATTAGTAATTTATCTTAATGGAACAAGATTGCATAATGAGACGACCGCATGGCATCCGGCAACAGGAGGCGCGCAGTATTCCTCAATCAATTATGGTGACCCGACATGGGGTCCAGCGGACATGTATCTGAATGGTTCAATAGATGAAATTAAAATTTATAATTATACTCTTACACAACCCCAGGTCTTGACAGAGTACCTGGCAGGGGTAAGTGCGATAAACGCAAACATTATTGATCAGAATGAAACCTCTGCAAATGAGCAATGGATCTGTGCAGTCACACCTAACGACGGCTATACTGACGGGGTAACAAAGAATTCAACTGCAGTTTCAGTCCAAAATCTAGCTCCGACCCATGATACTCCTTTCATAACACCTTCACTTCCAAACACTACAAGCAACCTGACCTGCAACTGGAACAGTGTCTCTGATTTAGATAATGATAATGTCGTGAATATAACCACCTGGTACAAGAACAATGTCTCAACAACAGTCCTCTATATGCCGTTTGAGGGAGTGAATGGGAGAGAGAGCACCAATGCGACAGACTACTCTGGGTATGGCAATAATGGAACTGTATTTGGTGCGACCTGGAATAGAACAGGAGGAAAAGTAGGGGGGGCCTATGCATTTGATGGTTCAGATGATTACATAAATACCAATCTCTCTTTTACAGGTGTTCAGAATTTCACTGTGACTTTATGGGCATATACACGCGTGCAAGAGGATTACAAGACATTCTGGTCCTCAGATGTTGCCGGCGGAGGCTGTGGCGGGGATGGGTTGTTTTTAGGGAACTCAGGTATCCTTTATTTCAGGGTAGCTGGCGCTTATGTCACAGCAACAATAGCAAACATCACAAATAGATGGGTCCATGTTTCTGCAACATATAATCCCACAAGCAGGAAAGTGTTTATAGATGGTATGCAGAACCTATCAGATGCAGGCGGGTCAGCAACAACCGGAAATGTCAACTTCCAGATAGGCGCGTATAACAATTGCATTGCGAATAGCAATTTCAATGGTTCTATTGATGAAGTGCGCGTTTATAACTACACTTTATCACCGGAACAGATATGGGCAGATTATCAGATAGGCCTATCCAACAGAACAGCAAATCTAATTGTAAGTAACGAATTGGCACTAAATCACCAGTGGACATGCTCAGTCACTCCCAATGATGGGTATGCAGATGGAATCTCCTTGAATTCCAGTTCAGTCACAGTACAGTCAGGGAATATCGCGCCATCTGTAACAGCATTCACATTGCGTCCTCTAATTGCAAACACCTCCTCAATACTTGAGTGCAATGCAACTATTGTAGATGACATGAACACAACCTCAAATGTAGAGTACTGGTGGCACAATTCCAGCTCACTGATGCTTGGCGGAAATAAGACTGTATTAAACAACACAAATACAATCATTAGCACATTAGGCGCAGGCAATACAACCAAATATGAGTTGTGGAATTGCACAATCAGAGCATATGATGGCTCGCTTTATTCAGGGTACAATTCAACTACGCTCAACATCTCAAATGAACCACCATTACATGGCATGCCTACAATAATTCCTGCACTTCCTAACAAGACAAGCAATCTCACGTGCAATTGGAACAGTGCGTCTGATTCAGATAGCGATAATATCCTGAATATCACGAACTGGTACAGAAATAATGTCTCGACAACGGTGTTATATCTTCCCTTTGAAGGCGGTTCTAATTCTACCTATACTAGTGATTATTCAGGACATGGAAATGAGGGTATTGTATATGGCGCCACTTGGAACAGGACAGGGGGAATGGTTGGTGGAGCTTATAGTTTTGATGATGATTCAAATTATATTGATACTAATTATAATTTTTCAGGGTTAGAGTCTTTCACTGTATCACTATGGGCTTACACAAGAAACCAAGGAAATTACAGGACTTTTTGGTCTGCCTACGACAATAGTATTTTTTGCGGAGGAGATGGCCTGTTCTTAGGCAATTCTAATGTTTTGTATTTTAGAGTTGCTGGTGACCTTAGGCAATCTACTATTGGCAATATCACAAATAATTGGGTAAATATTGTTGCCATGTACAACAGCACAGGCAGATTCGTGTATATAGATGGCAAACTTAATCTATCCGATGTCGGCGGAAGCCCCACAACAGGAGTTACACCTCTTCAAATTGGAGAATATGACGATTGTACAGGTGGAACAAATTTCCTGGGCTTGATTGATGAATTTAAATTCTACAACTACACATTATCGCTTCAACAGATCCAGGCAGATTATCAAGCAGGGCTTACAGGGCATCCTTCAGGTATTATTATCAATAGTGAGACCTCAGTAAATGAGGAATGGCTCTGCTCAGTCACTCCCAACGATGGCTATGTTGATGGGAATACACTGAATTCAAGCTCAGTCACAATCCAGAATTCAGCGCCGACACATGATGCGCCTTATATCACACCCACATCACCGAACACTACAAGCAACCTTACCTGCAACTGGAACAATGTCCAGGATGTAGATGGGCATTCGGTTGTGAATATCACAAACTGGTATAAGAACAATGTTTCGACTACAGTACTATATATGCCCTTCGAAGGTGTGAATGGGAGAGAGAGAACTAATGCCACAGATTATTCAGGCTACGGTAACAACGGGACTGTTCTTGGAGCGGTATGGAACAGGACAGGAGGTAAAATTGGCGGAGGTTACGTATTTGATGGCACTAGCTCTAAAATCGATTTTGGTGAAACACAATGGGATGGTTCATGGAAGAACCATACCTTATCTGTATGGATAAAATGGAATGGCAAAGGGTTAATGGCATACGATACTATAATTTCTAAAGGACAGGGCCAGCCTGCAGGGTTTCAGTATTTTATATGGACTGGTGGAGGTGGCCTTGGCAACATACAGTTTAACATGAACAGCATCACTAGGACGGCTACAACACAATTGACTCCTAATGACGGGATGTGGCATTTCCTTGTGGTATCTTTAGATACATATAATGTCACTTTTTACTTAGATGGCGTTTTTGATGGATCATACAGCATTACTGAAGGAGGCAATAACGATTTTAAATTAGGCACAGGGTTCAGGGATGCAGCCACACCCACAGATTATTTTAACGGAAGCATAGATGAGCTTAAAATCTATAGCCTTGCCCTATCTGAAGAGCAAATTCTAAACGAATATATTTCCGGTGTCGGCAATAAGTCCTCAAATACAGTCGTTTCTGATGAGATATTTAAAAATGAGCAATTGCTCTGCTCAGTCACACCTAATGATGGTTATACTGATGGCGAGACTAAAAATTCATCTTCTGTATCTATTGCAAATCTACCCCCAGGTATCCCAACATTATTGAGCCCATCTAACGGCAACACAACAATCTGGTCAAACCCGCCCACTTTATACTGGCAGAATGTGTCTGATCCAGATGGAGACCAATTCAACTTTACAGTAAATATAACTTCAAGTGCCTGTCCTGACATAGGACTCTTCAATAATATAAGTGCCCTCAATTTCACACCGTCTTCAGAAATGCTATTTGACTGTGTCTACTTCTGGCAAGTTAGGGCGACAGACGGAGTAGAGAACGGAACATGGTCTGAAAAGTGGAATTTCTCGATACAGCCTGCGATAATACTAACGCTGACAACAAAGACAGTGGATTTCGGTACAGGTGTAAGAAACACTTCAGAGGATACAGATAACGGCCACAGCCCTTTAGTCGTCAGGAATGATGGGAACATTGTTGCGAACATAACCTATATCAGCATCAATCATTCCCTTTGGGACTCAGTGGGAGATAATACAGAGTATCTCCAGTTCAAGATAGACAACGATACCACAGAAGCAAATTCATTCAACTGGACAGCATCTACAACTGTCTGGACAAATCTTACAACTATAGACAACACAAATAAGACTGCGGTATGCTTCCTTGAATATAATGATGCCAATGATACAGCTGAAATAGATATCAAACTGACGATCCCATATGATGAACCGGGAGGACAGAAGACATCAACGATATATATAATAGGCCAGCAATCATGAATAGTAAAATAGCAGTAGGAATCGCACTTATCTTGCTCAGCTTCAGCTTTGCACATGCTGTCGGTGTCGCTCCTGCAAGGACAGAGGTCTTCTACGAATCCCTGAAAGAGACTGATATCATCTTCAATGTGATAAATAATGAGCAATCTTCTGGAAAGATAGCTTTGATAGCAAAAGGTGACCTTGCAGAATACATAACTTTTGAGAGTGATAGTGTCTATATCAGCTCAGAGGAATACCAGAAGCCTGTAAAATACAAGATAAATTTCCCGGTGAAGATGTCTCCTGGCCAGCACACAGCAGATATATGGGTAGTTAAATCTGACCAGGATCCAAGCAAGGCAGAAGGAGATATCCTGAATGTGAATATCGGCGTGATACACAAGCTGATTGTGAATGTACCTTATCCTGACCAGTTCATTGATGGGATGCTATATATTAAGCCAGCGCTGCCTGGTGAAGAGGCTGAGTTCACTATAATGCTGTCTAATATTGGAACAAAAGACATTTCCAGTGTAAAAGCGCAGATACTCATAACAGACCCGGAGAACCAGGGAGTTGCCAAGCTTTCAACAAATGAGATCGGATTGAAACAGAAAGAGAAGTCAAAGATAATCGCTAAATGGCGCCCAGATCAAGTGCAAGGCACGTTCAAGGCCCAGGCAATCGTAGAATATGATGGCGGCAAGATAATTGTCCTGGAAAAAGGATTTGACATAGGAGAACCGCTCTTGGAGATAGAGACGATTACAGTAGAGAGCTTCAGGCTCGGGACCATAGCGAAATTTGATATAATGCTCAAAAATACCTGGAATCAAGATCTGATAAATATCTTTGGAGATACGGAGATAAGGGATAGTCAAGGAACAATAGTCAGCAAGTACAAGACCTCTGCAATAGATGTGCCTTCTTTCGGCAGGAAGGAGCTTGGAGCATACTGGGACACAAAACAGGCATCAGAAGGAGATTATATGATTTCAGTGCGCAGACCTTATCTTGGCAAGCTGAAGGAAGAGACATACAGGCTAAAGGTTGAGACCGATAGGATAACCGTTAACTCGCTTACAGGCCAGGTGATATCTGATGCGCCAGATTCACCTACTTCAAATACCTGGCTATTTGTATTAATTGGGCTTGTGGCCATGCTGAGCGGGACGATTGTTTTCCTATCGATGATAAAGAGCAGGAAACAGAAGTCAAGGCTGCATCAAGCGCAGCAAGAGGCAGTTAAGGCTCCTGTGCAAAGC
>JAAXVZ010000219.1 GCA_013335235.1 Nanobdellota archaeon
CAGGAATTTCGGTTTTATCATCCACATCATTTTATCAAGGTGGAGCACATAATCCGAGATGGTGAACTCATAGCTAGAGCAGATCATCTTGTCGCAGGAGTCTTTCAGGAAAATGCCTATCACACCGATTTTCTCCAGGTATTTGTATAATAGATGGATGAACCTAGTATATTGCAATGGGTCGGCATAGCATAATTCTAACGCTCTCAGATTGTCTATGACGACAACATCTGGAGAGAATTCCTCTAAGAAAGAGAAATGCTTGCACCGCGCACGCAGCTCTGGAAGGCCGCACTCAATGCATGGTCTATGATCTGTGCAGTCCACAATATCAAACGGGTCGACCGCAGCAATAGATAGAACTCCGCCATTGATATAATCCAATGATTTCGGATCAAGCTTTAGCAGATAGTTGACGACTTTCTCATCTGAATCTATTAGCGAGATATACGCGCATTTCCTTTTCATCTTTGCAATATCCAATATCTCCCGCAGGGCGAGGCAGGTCTTGTTTATCCGAGGATTGCTGCTGTTGAGGAGACTGCAAATCTTTGGGATGCCATCCTCAAAAAGCCTGCTCATGAGCGGGTTATCGAACTTGATGAAGACCCTCTCTCTGAGCTCTACAGACTCTGCATCTTCCATATGCCAATAATCTGCCTGTGATGCATCTGGAGCGTTATGGCCTTGATGCGGTTCATGGTGCTCCTGAGAGTCTTTATGGTCTTGATGCTCATGGACAGGCACTGCAGCAGTTTTTATCTCCGCTGGTTTTTGATCTGGATGTGCTTGCGGGATACGGGTTGTCATCACCCCTGTCTCAGTAAATGAGGGATGATGCGCCGAATCCTGGTGCAAAAGATCTGCGCTCTTAAGGCTTGTAGAATATGTGCCATTTGAATGAAGCATCTCCCCTATCTCTTCGCTCCTTATATCAGTTGTGCCCTTCTGCAATACAGGATCATCATCCTTAGGCTTTACTGCATAATCATGCAGGAGCATCTTTGGCGTCTGGCCATCAGGCGCTTCATGCCCATCAACACCAGGCGCTGTCTGCGATTGCCCTAGGCTATCTGGCTTGATGACAGGTGCCTGCTCTATTATCTCATGAGGTTTAACCGCAACAACAGGCTGCGTTGGACTCTCCTCTTTTTTATCTCCCGCACTCTCAGGTGCAACAGCTTTGGCAATTTTCTTTTCTGCAACAGTTGGTGATGCAGATTTTGCTTGCTTCTTATCTTCAATATGCATAGGCTCCTTCTTGTCAGCCTTGATAGCCTTCTTCACAACGATCTTAGAAGGTTTTGCTTCTGGCTGCTTACCTTTTCCAGTGCTCTGCGGCTTTGCGCTCTCTGGCTTTGAAGTCTTGCTCTTAGTTTCTACACTCTTCGATTCTTTTTTTTCAGGCAAAGCAGGCTTTGCAGATTTTTTAGGTGGTGGATCCTCTGGAAGATCATGCAAAGGCGGAAGCTCTGGCATCAAGTCGTCAAAAGGAATTGGTGGTGGTTCATCCTTTCCGCTCCCTTGCTCTTTAGCTAGTGGCTCTGCCTGGGACTCTATCGGAGGAAGATCGATATCTATGTCTATGCTCGGTTCCGGCTGCTTATCTGCTGACGACAATGGTGAGAGGTGCTGGTTCACCCTGCTTCGTATGGCTCTTGACATGCCATGCCTGTCTTTCAGGCTTGACAGCTGAATCGCAAGCTCACTGTCCTGGATGCAATCAGTTATCCATCTGGCAAAGTCATTCCTGCTCTCGCTGACATGGTGCTGGAATGACCTGTCATCCAGCCTGTCAAGGATGCCTGCCAGTTCCGGAAGGTTCTTGATTACCTGACCGCCCGCTACCCTAAAATAGTTTTCAGGCGGGACATTCCTCAAGAACTGCATACCTGAAAGGTTCATCTTCTCTTTTCAAGCACCTCTATCTTTTTTGCAAGCGCAATCATCTTCTCCTCCCTTGACTTGGCTATCTCATTGAATTTCTCAAGCTCGACTACTTTTCTCTGGAGCTGGTTGTGCGAAGTCTCAAGCTCATTCGCCCGCTTGACTAATTCATGGTTCAGGGATTGCAGCTGGTTCAGCGAATCCTCATGGTTAGTGAATTCCTCTATCTTCTTCTCCATGATAAAATAAACTATCACAACAGTTGTCATTAGGACCGCAAAATTAGGTATGAGCTGCAGCGCCTGCCCGGACATTGCATAAAAAAACATCGGCGAAATATACCTATATTGAGACGCATATAGTATCAGGTTATATAATCCGACGACAAACAGAAACAATGTCTGCAGCGATATCATCCTGATTATAGAGTGCGTTGAATATTTTTTCTTCCTGTACTTGAGGAATTTTGTAGTCACAAGCGCAAAAGAGATAAGACTTAGCATTGTAAACACAAAATGCAGTAGTAAATTCATATCCATTTCCATCACCTATTTCTTCTCCTTTTTCTGAAACAATCTGGCAAAGAAGCCTACCTTCTCTTTGTTAGTCTCAGCAACATTCTCTTTCATGTCCTCACCTGGTTTTGATTCAATCTTCTTTACTTCGACATCCTTTAGTTTGTCTGTGATCGCAAGCTCTTTCGCTATCCTCGGGGCCTCTTTCTCTATCTTCTCTATAAGTTCCTCTGCCTGCTTTGCCTTCTTAAGGTTCTTAGTGAAAGCATCATTCATGCTTGCCTCAAGCCTCTTGAACCTCTGATCAATTTCCCTTGGCATCTCATCCGCCCTTTTTGTCAACAGATCAATTATATTTCCCATGTGCTTCTCGAATTCGTTCAGCCTGCCTGTTACATCCTCTATCTCTTTTTTCATAGCTGCAGATGCAAGCTTCACCTTTGCCTGATCAGCTGCTTCCTGCAATGTCGCCATCTGCTTGGTC
>JAAXVZ010000220.1 GCA_013335235.1 Nanobdellota archaeon
CGCACTATGGTCTTCTGGCATCAAACAGATAGATAATCTTGAGATGATGTATCTCCAGATGGCGGCAAAAACAAGCAAGATAATTGAAAAAGAGCGACCAGACAAGATACACCTCTTGAACTTCGAATCTATCCCTTTTGCATCCATATATTACAAGCTAAGGTACAAGTTGCCTTGTTTTGCCACAGTCAATGGTCCTATCTTCAGCTGCTTCATTCAGACAGGGATAGACTATAAAGGAGAAACATGTGTAGACTGCAGATTAGGGAAAAGAGCCAGATGCTCAACCCACAAATGGGGTCTCAAAGGCGTCTTGTTCTATATGTATAGCCTTTACTATATGGCTATGCTAAGGCTCAGCTACAGGTTCATAGATAAATTCTTCATTGTAAGCGAGGCTATGAGACCAGTCCTTACCTCTATGGGCGTAGATGAAAAAAAGATTGTGAAGATATATAACCCGATAGAGCTAGCAAAGGGCAATGCTGTGAGAAAAAACACAATGCTATATGTGGGAAGGCTATCGCCTGAAAAGGGTGTCGACACCCTGATTGAGGCTCTTGCAAAACTACCAAAGCACAAACTGATAATCGTTGGTGAGAAAAAAGGAGAATACCTGAAGCTTTCTGCGTTAGCAAAGAAACTAGGGATAGAGAAGCACGTCACATTCACAGGATATGTCGATAATAAAGACCTCTCCAGGTATTATGAGATGGCAGATGTCGCTGTGCTTCCTGGGAGATATTATGAGCCTCTTTCCAGGTTCCTGATAGAAGCTACTTCCTATGGGTTGCCACTTGTCGCAAGAGATATCGGAGGCAATAGCGAGATACTGAACGAGGGCAAGAATGGACTCTTTTTCACTGATGATCTGCCAAGCACGATAACTCAGGTATATTCTAATTGGGAGACATATAGCAAAAACAGCAAGAAGATTGCTGTGAAGTTCGATATCAAGACTGTGGGCGCTCAGCTCATGAAAGAATATGGTGTAATATGAACATATTATTCATACTCCCTGTGTTTGAGAAGAAAATTGGAGGTATGGAACGGTTTGTCCTTGAAGCGTCCCAGGAGCTTGCATTGCAAGGAAACGAAGTAAGTGTGTTGACCTCTGGCGACTCTGTTAAGATACCTGACGTTCAGATCATCTCTGTGAATGTTCCAAAGCCAAGAGTATTCAACAAACCTATAAAATATTATTTTACCTCACTTGCCGCTAAAAAACATCTTAAGGAAAATAAGTACGATCTTGTCATTGCAATGGGTTTTTCAGGGGTTTTCCTAAAAGACCATCTCTGGAGATGCTCAGGGATGCCTGTACAGATCAAGTACAACAGCCCTGTCAGCCTGCTAGACTCCTGGCTGCAATCTATATTTGAAAAGGCCAGTATCAAGAAAGCGAAGTTCCATATGTTTCCCTCATTAGAGATGAAGAAACTCTTTGAAGAGCGGTATTCTTTTTCTGATGAGCCATATTTTATCCCTTGCTCTGGCCTCGGGATTCATAATGAATCCAGGCCAAAACTACCAAAGATTGAAGGGAAGAAGGTCCTTGTTGTTGGCGGGCTCTCTGAGAACAGGAAAGGGAGAGAGATGATAATAGAAGTGATGAACCATGAAGAGTTTAGAGACACAACCTTGGTAGTCACTGGCGAAGGAAAAGCAGATTCGCTCCTTTGCAAGACGTGCTATCTTGGGTATGTCCCTCCTGAGCACATGCCAGCAATCTACACCTGGTGCGACGCATTATTATTCCCAAGCCTGTCTGAAGGGTTTCCGAATACCCTGCTTGAAGCTGAAGCAAACGGACTGCCTATTGTGTGTTCACCTATTGTAGGGCTACGTGAATACTTCAACGTGACTCCATGCAAGACCACAGAGGAATATGTCTCTAGCCTAAAAAAGACACTACGCAAGAGAAAACCTGGCTCATCTGACAAGTTGATTAAAAAAATAAACTATAGACGTGTCATATCTAGTCTTATAAAACATGTCAAGACAAGAAAAACAATCAATCTTCTATTGGATTGAACATCTTCATCTTGTATGCTGTGAAGAGATATATCGCCCCAAAGGACAGGCCAAATGCAAGCTTTATGACAGCGCCGCTAAATGTCAGGATAAGCAATATAAGTGGCCCGAACACGAGAATGTTTAGCATCGCTATCTTAAATAACGGTACAAGTGGAAGGCTCAGCGAGACTTTTTTCTTTAGTGTAAAGATGGAGATGATTGCCATCAAGAATAAAGAGATCGCTGTCGAGAATGCTGCGCCAGCTACTCCAAATTTAGGTATCAACAGGACATCTAAGGTGCCGCTGAAAAGCAACTCAAAAAAGATCAGTTTTGCATATGTCTTAGGCTCGTTTATCCCTAAGAATATTGTCTGGTTAATCATATAATATATACCAAATAGCATACCGACAGACAGGATCATCATGGCTTCTGCTGCAGAGACAAACCTGTCGCCGAACAGAAAAAGGATGAGCTCTTCAGAGAACAGGAACATGGCAAGTGTCATCGGAACGCCAAATAAGAGAAGCTGCGAGTAGAGCTTACCTATTGCGCTGTTTAGCTTGCTTTTGTGCGAGTAGAACATCTCTGTCGACATAGGAAACAATAGTACTGTGATAGCTTTCGGGAAATACCTAAGGAGATTTACTGTAGGGACAGCGACATTATATATCGCAACTTCCTCAAGAGACCTGAAATATGTCAAGACAACTGTATCTAGCGAACTGACAAGAGTAGAGAATATTGTTGCGAGAGTGACAGGTATGCCATACTTGAACAGCTTGATGTATGTCTTCAGGTCTGTCTTTATTGTTCCTAGGAGCGGGAAGCTCCTGGCCGCAAGATAAGTCGACCAGATAGTAG
>JAAXVZ010000221.1 GCA_013335235.1 Nanobdellota archaeon
ATCAGCTGCAGGCTTCCAATCCCTGTTGCCTTCATGTCTTTTGGTGAGAGTGAGGCTGCAAACGATGACTGCAGCTGATAATAGGATTATCTGCCCTTCCGGCTTCGGCTTTGGCAGGATATCTATGGACCGTGTTCGGAGCAGCAGCTCCGTTTTACTTAGGCATAGGATTCACAGGTGTGTCTTTTGCTGCATTGACGCTGGTCAGGGAGTAGTGGCATCAAAAGAGCCTAAGCGCAGGCACTAACCCTGAAATCCTGGTGCTGTCATCGAAATGCCTTGGCAGGTCAAGATATCCCAGGTCATCCAAGGACACAGGACTGAAGTATATAGGCACTGTACTGGTTCTAGTTGTAAACTGTGGAGCATAGTATATCTTGCCTTTCTCAGCATATGGCTCTACCTTCTCCGGATATGTGTCGTATGCAAGGCTATTTGCAAGCAGGTTTGCAGTATGAGAGATGCATCCAGGGGAGCTTATCCCGGAGAGTATGTGGTAGCTGTCAGAAATCCTTTCTCCAAATCGTTCAGAGACAGAATGTTGCAAATGTATGATGTCCCTGACAGTCTGGAACCCTTCCCTTGCCATAAGAACTCGTCCATCAAGCTTTTCCATCGATGAAGCGATCTCAGGCACAACCCTCTCATCCCCGTACCAGGTATAGAGTGTGGGCAGTCCATCAGAAGACAGGATGATGAGGACCGAGCGCTCATTCAAGGTAACATAATCCAGGAGCGAGCGGAGCTTGCTTACGCTATTTATCATGTCTTGATAATGCTCAATTGCCCTGTTTTTCCTCTTATATTCCTTCCCTATTACAAAATCAGGAGGCGCATACATATTCGGATGCACAAGCCAGAATATCTTCAGGAGAGCAGGATCCAACTCTTCGGCTGTAGCTTGACGAGGCGTGTTCTCAAGGAACTCACAGATTGAGCGAGGATCAGATAACCTCTTCTTCACGGTATCACCACTATCTAGAAAAGCTACTTCCTTGGCATCAAGGTAACGGGAGAGAGTCAGGCCAAAAGTGACCTGTATATCCTCGCAGCCGGAGAATAGTGAGGGATTGGCATCCAATCCTCTCAATCTTATTTTTTGCATGGAACAGCTGAAAAAAAAGTTATATTAAAATTGAGCGCTTAGAGATGCTGCTCTTAATCCGTCTCTAACTTTTCTGCCTGTCCATAATTAATGACTGCAGGTCTTTCATCTGAATCATAGTGTAGCACATGTGGGATAATAAGATTAGTTAAAAGCAGTCCACCTAGCGGTGCCAGATGATTTATCCTTTCCGGAGGTGTTGCTAATGGGTCAAAGGCTTTTATAGCTTCAGTGATGGCAAAGCTATATATGCTATAAAGTGTCGCGATTGCAGTTACCGTGGCAGTCATGTGATGGAATATCTCTCCAACTCTCTCTGAGTAGCTTTCATCAGTACTTGGATCAAAAACCTCCTTGATTTTGTTTTCCAGCGCAATTTTTTTACAGTGGTACCAAGTAGGCAGGGATAATGAACCAAGAGCACCTTCAATACCTCCTTCTAGAGGTCCTGTGATACCGACATGCCAGATATATTCACCTATAGTCGAAGTTAAACTAGGCTTTTCCAGAATATAATTTCCGATTTTAGTATCTTGAATTTGGGTCATATCTTATTACAAATATAGTAAGTTTATAAATATTTTCATTTTTTACCACTAAATAGTAGTATATATTTAAATCAAATACCCTTGCCAAAATCGAGCAAAACCCCATTCGCAAGAAAATCCATTGATTTTGAGAGTTATGTTCAGGCTTCAAATCAAAACATAATTATACCTAAAATAATAATCTCTGTGAATGGCTTGGCGGCTGGTGTGGCATGATTCGCCTGGCAGGAGATGCATAATGAAACCGTTTGAATTCTTTGTCATGAACAATGAGGTTAGGAAAATTACCCCTGATCAGAACGAGGCCCGTTCCCTTGTCTCTGATGCTGTAGCAAGAGCCAATTATTTCTCCAGGATAATCCCTGATCAGGAAAACGCGAAATTCATACTTGAGAACCTGTTTGAGTCATGCAGCGGGCTACTTGACGCATTCATGATTATGGATGGGTACAGGTCTTATGTCAGAGAGGCGGCAATAGTGTACGCAAGAGATAAAGGCTACCTGTTTGACAGGGACGCGGCCATGCTGGACAGGTTCCAGGATGTCCTGGAAAGGTCAAGGCATTTTGCGGCTGCACCAAGCCAATCTGAGATAGAAGAAGGGATAATAGAATGCAAAAGGATTTTCAGTCTTGTTGTAAAGAGGTTTATTTAAGGACAGACATATCTTAATCTCTTCATTTTATTAGATTCCCTGCCTATTGAGGCGATTGGGTGAGGACATAAACTGCTCTAAAATCGAGGGGTATCTAAGGATAAAAATACAAAGAAATGTTTTCGCATTTCTTGTACACAAAATCCGAGATCTTGTAGTACCCCACTGCTTGCGGCGGTTGGGATTTTTATTTATAGATAGCTATAAACCAGGTTATCAGGAGCAGCATCCCGAATGATACTGCTGCGATAAGTATCTTTATCCAGTTGATTCCATGCTCTAATCTCTCCAGGTCAGCATACTGCTCAGGGCTGATGCCTTTTTCTGACAGGACACGGTTCAGCACAGACCTTGCCTTTTCCTTTGCCGCCCTCTTTGACTCAAGCTTGGTTGCAGCCATATCCTTTTTCTGGATAGAAGAGTATAAAAATTTTTTCAATTCAGTGGGGCACCGTACAAAATGTCTCCGCCATACCTGCAGAGTCTGCCATTTACCAGGAGCAAATGCAGACAGGTATGACGTAGCAAACCTTGGTCCCTATACAACGTATAGGGTTCAGGTTTGCG
>JAAXVZ010000222.1 GCA_013335235.1 Nanobdellota archaeon
CATAAAGGACAGATCAAATATTAGGTTTGCCCTGCTGGCATTTATTATCCTTGTTATGTTCTCATTATTGAACCCATATATCCTGCAGGATGCATCGCATAAGAGGCTTTATTTCACAAATACCATAAAAGAAATTCTCCTTCCAGGCTCCTTGGACATGTCCCTGGCAGAGATAATTTATCTGCTGGAGCCTATTCTCCCTCTGGGACTACTGCTATTGCTTGCACCTGAAGGGATCGTCTCCCTTGTGATATATCTTGCAGGGACAGCCATTCTTCTGATACACATCAACCAAGGCACACTTATTGTACTGCACACAAATATAACGCATGCGGTATCTTCTATTTCAGCGCCATTCTTGATCTTCGGAGTGTTCTGCATAAAACAGCTTGAATCACTGCGCCTGCCTAAGCGTGCCATTAAGATAGCTCTTTTTGCTGTCTTTGCATTTGCCCTGTTCTTTGGATCAAGGTATTTCATAATGCAGCATAATAATCTCTCTTATGGTCAGATAATTGAGAGCTGGGGCGCACTGGGGCATGTGCCTGAAAATGCATCTTTGGCACTTGACTATTTCATGATAGCGCAAGGCTCATCAAGATCAAATGCCCTATGCTATAATGAGCTGCCAAGAGAAGACAGCCTGGAGAATATTGATTTCATCCTGCTGAATTCAGCACACCCCTATCTGAACAATCTTTCTCTCGAAGGAAGCAATGTGATCCTGGAGAGATTCCGTCCAGTAACGGCAGGCCACTATATCCTCCTGGAGAGAAAAGAGACTATCTCCTGACTCTTATCATCATGAAGAAACCGGCTGCGAACAATAGGATGATAAGGCTGCCATACCAGAGTGACATGCCAACGTCAGCCTTTTTTGGAACCTCGACACTTGGCGTGAGTATACCTGAGCTTTTCACAGGGTCTGCTGTCTTGCACTTTTCCATGCACAGGCCGTATTTTCCGTCTGTGCAGCATACCCCTGAGTTGCAGTCAGCATCTGCATCGCAGAGCTGGTAGACCGCATTCCCAGTTACTGAAGTACCGAAAAGGAACAGGAGCATCCCGAGCGCTGAGGCAAACAGAAGAGAATAGAAAAAATCTTTTGCTTCCATGCATTCAAGATAGGAATCCCTGAGTTAATAAATCTTATGCAGGGATGTTGAGCAGGATGAGCTCTTCGCTGACAAAGGATATGTCGCTTGCGTCGAATACCTTGTCTTCCTTTCCGTCACTCACAAATATCGTCTCTAGGCATTCTGTATAGAGGTCGACATGGACAGATTTCACCATGCCTGCTTTTGCGCCTTTTGAATAGAATACTGCCTTGCCTAGAGCCTCAGTTGGGATGATAAGGGCACGGCTATCCATTTTTTCACCAGCGCTATATAGGGGTTGCAGGCTTAATAATCTATGGTTGAATTATAGAGCCATAATATATATTAGAGAGGGCTGTCTTAATAAGGGAAATGCCAGAGAAGATTAGCATTGTCATACCAACATATAATGAGGAAAAATATCTTCCAGGCTTGCTCAGATCCATCTCTTGCCAGGATTACCCCTGTGAGATAATAGTCGCAGACTCATCAGCAGATAAGACAAGGGAGATTGCAGAGGAAGCTGGCTGTATTGTCACAGATGGTGGACATATACCCAAGGCGAGAAACAGCGGGGCGAGGATAGCAAAGCATGACCTGTTATTCCTTGACGCAGATACCATCCTTCCTGACGGATTCCTAAAATGTTTCATTGGGCGGGCAAAAGAATATGGATATGCGACCTGTTTCACTAAACCGACCACAAGAGACCTGAGCCATAGCATATGTTATTCCCTTAGGGGATGGGGCAGCTTTATTGTGAATCCTTTTTCCCCGCATGTCTCAGGCCAATGCCTGTTTGTCAAAAAAGAGCTGTTCTCTCTTTCAGGAGGGTTTGATGAATCACTTTACCTTGGAGAGGAGCATGAGCTTGCAAACAGGCTTTCAAGGCACGGGAAAGGGAAGTTCTTCACAGATATGCATGTCATGAATAACCCAAGGAGACTCGAGAGAGAAGGCGCTTTCCAGACACTTGGCCTTGATATATATTCTGAGCTTTATAGGTTTTCAGTCGGCAAGGTCAGGCATAGGCTATATGAAAGGAAGTATGGCCATTTCTCTTAAGGAAAGAAAGTAATAAATCCTAATCCTGTTTTTTTTGCTGCATGGAAACATCAACAGGCTATTCCCTCTGGCTTGTCCCAGATGAAAACACAGCCAATATCATAGCTAAATTAAAAACAAGAATTGGCGTGACAGGCCCGGCTTTCCCTGTCCACATGACTCTGCTAGGCGACCTGCAGGATGCAGACAGCCAGAAAAAAGCTGAAGCATTAGCTAAGCAGCTTATTCTTGAGAATGTCCACTTGACCTCTATCGGGTTTGGTGTCACATATTATAGATGCGCTTACCTGCTTGCGGAAAAATCTCCGTGGCTTGCAGCTTGCAACCAGCTTGCGAGAAAAGCCTTCAAGAGAGAGGCAGACCCTGAGTTCATGCCGCACATAAGCCTCGCTTACGGCCACTTGTCAATACTTGAGAAGGAGAGGATGACAAAAAGCATAGGCAAGATAGATCTGACGTTTGCGCCGCACCTGGAGTTCTGGAAGTGCGATGGACTGCCGGAGAAGTGGGTACTAATTAATAGATTTGGGTAAGTAAAAACCTTTTTGTAGCGTTTTTTTTAATAAAAAAATGTTTTAAGGTATTAGTTAAGCAGTGGTTTATTTGATAGTTAAAATCTTATCTCTTGTGGTTTGAAGAAGGTCGAGAATATCTTCTTTAGTATATTTATTAAATTCTTCATTCCCATGAACGGCATAAGAACCAATA
>JAAXVZ010000223.1 GCA_013335235.1 Nanobdellota archaeon
GACTTGAACAGCGCTTCCGCAGAACCTTCTATGTCACCATGTATCAACGCAATGATTTTTCCGTCAACATGGTCAATATAGAATCTGCCTAGGAGCCTGACGTTCTCAGGGCACGCTTTCATGTGACTATATATGTCCGCATCATTATTCCCAAAAACTAGCTTTACCTCGCAATGGAACTCCTTGAAAAGCATCAGGAAATAAGGGCTACATACATCTCCGAGATGATAGATGAGAGAGACCTTTTCCTTCTTGAATACCTTGATCGCTTTCTTCAGATTGTCAACTTGATCATGTGTGTCTGATATCACTCCGATCTTCATCCTATCACCCTCAATATGATTTTATCGCACAGTATTGATTTTCTCAAAAGAGATTTCATTTCTTTTTCTGGTCAACCGAAAGATGATACGCATCTTCAATCGCACATTTCAATGCCTCTGCATATGTCGGGTGGGCATGTATTGTCTCGATGATGTCCTTTGCCTTCATCCTGTTCTTGACAGCGAGCGCTCCCTCTGATATCATCTCTGTGGCATTATGGCCTATGATATGCACACCAACCAAAAAGCCATCTTTTATCACAGCCTTGACAAACCCTTCTGTCGATGACTCGCACCTGGCCCTTGCGTTTGATGAGAAAGGGAATCTCCCAACTAAAGCGCCAGATGACTCTATCTCTCCGACCATGGCGACCTCAGGCATTGTGTAGATGCATGCAGGGACAGTATAGTCCATCTTCCTGTCCTTTCCCATGATGTTCTCTGCGGCAACTGTCGCCTGCTCTATGCCTGCATGGGCAAGCATGCTCTTCCCTGTCGAGTCTCCGACAGCATAGACTGAAGGGAGAGATGTCTGCATCCTCTCATTTACAATTATCCCTGTCTTGTCATACTTGATCCCTGCCTTGTCAAGCGCAGGAGCATCGACAAGCGCATGCCTTCCTATCGCGACCAGTATCAATTCAGACTCAAGCTTTCTCTTTTTCTGCGTATCGAGGCTCTCGACCTCAACAATATTTCCAGAGGCTGAAATAACTTTATGCCTAGTCAATATCTTTATCCCTTTTTTCTTATATTCCTTGGATAGCTCTTCTGAAACCTCAGGGTCTGCGTTGAAAAGTATCCTGTCAAACATCTCGATTATCGTGATCTTTGTCCCCAGGCTTGAGAAAAGAGTCGCGAATTCAAGGCCTATGACTCCACCTCCGATTATTATCAGGCTCTCAGGTATCTTCTTTATTGTCACAAGCTCCTTTGAGGATATGACTGTCTTCGACAGTTTGATGAAGCCAGGGATTGTAGGCACTGAGCCTGTTGCGATGACGATATTTTTTCCTTCGATAATCCTCTTTCCGACTGAGACTTGTGTCCCTGAAATGACCTTCCCTTCTCCTCTGATTATATTGATGCCGTATGAACTGAGGTTCTCTTCAAGAGAATCCCTTGAAGCTTTTATGACCCTGTCCCTATGCTTGCTGATGCCTTTGAAATTAATTTTTATTTTTGCAAGGATCCCTAGCTCTTTAGCTGCCTTTGCAGACTCGACTGCCTTAGCCGCAGTGATCATCGCTTTTGTAGGTATGCAGCCCCAGTTGGTGCACACTCCTCCTGTCAAGTCCCTCTCGATTATGCAGACCTCTCCGCCAAGCTGCTTTGCTCTCACTGCTGCGGTATATCCTGCAGGCCCGGTTCCTATAACAATACAGTCAAAAATCGTGCATCACCATGATTTCTTTTAGCTGCTAGGTATAAATAGATTTTGTTTAAGAGCAGATATATGCTAATCGAGTTAGGTAAGAATCTTTTTATATAACGACAATAAACCTGACGGATAATAAGGGTGATATTAAGATGGATGATAAAATTCCGGTATATTGCATTAACATAATGAATGGACAAGACTATATTCCACAAGTCAAGGACATTGCAAAGACGCATGGCCTGGAAGATGCGTTCGGTATGGGCATCGAAGTCTATCATTCTATGGTTAGCTATGTGGACATAAGCACAGGATCTGCCTTAGGATCTCCTTGCGTGAGAGAAGAAGACATTGCAAAAGGCATTGGTCATGTTGTAGATATCCTTGAAAGAGAGATACTTCAACATAAGAGAGTGATGTTCTATGACTCTGCTAAAGGATTGACATTGAATATCAGAGACGAGTTTGAAAGACGGCATCCAGACCACCAGTTTATCGAGCTAAGGAAAGATATAAGTTATATGCTCCAGAATCAGTGATGCCAAAGTGCCAGATAAGATTGTCCAGCTGACCCATACAAGCTTCAATGTGCCTTTAGCATATTGCGGTTATCTGGATGAGAAGGCAGATAGCGTCTTTTTATCTCCAAGCAAAGAGCCATACCCATATACTGCAGCAGAGCTTGCATTGGCGCTCGTAGGCGGCACATTCACAGACCTTCCGCCAATTGTGGATGGCAGGCTTGAATCATGGCTTTATGATGCAAATCGCTTCATGGCGGATGCTGGGTTCTGGTGTATTGTGCATGACGGAAGAAAAAGCCCTTTCCTATTTCCTGCAGATACACAGTATAAGGTCCTCGTGCCTGATGAAAAGATCACTGCAGCAGATGCGTATCTAGAGGATGCTCCAATCCTTGTTGAGACTCCGGAAAACACGTTTGTCGGCTACCTTCATCCGACAGGATATGGCCACGGCGGCATAACGAGAGACAGCTGCCCATTGATGCTATCTTCGTTAGGAGCAATTGGTTACAGCCTCTTCTCTCCGTTGAAACCATTCTACCAGATCATGGAGCTTCCAAGAAATAAAGAAGTAAGAAAACTTATCTCAAACAGTTAGTTTGAGATTCGAAAATGCAAATTAACAAG
>JAAXVZ010000224.1 GCA_013335235.1 Nanobdellota archaeon
CTTGGTCTTTTCTCGAGCCGATTATCCTGGCATAAAGCGGATGATTGAGAAACTGATCACGGTCTACCTCTACCATAAGATCCCTGTCATGAAGTTTTGTAGTCATTCTTCAATGATAAATATAATTATATTTAAATATATCCATAATCTGCCTGGATAAAAGAAAGAACATATCGGCTGCATAATTTCGTTCATATTCTACGAAGCTACAGTATAACTACTTTATAAACAAATTACCAAAAAATATAAATACCATCAGTTACCACTTTATAGTTATGACTACACAAACATATACTGTTGATATACTGGACATCGCAAGAGAAAAAGGCGGACTAGAAAAGGTTTTACTTGGCTTGTTTCCTGGCGTTTCTAACCAGATAACTAAATGGAAAGTCGAGTATGCTTTGATGAAAGAAGGTTATAGCTATAATTATGAAGACGCCCATGGTGGATTAGAACCTAGTTTTCCCTCTAATTTCACAGATTTACACCATGAAAAAATGGACACATATGTTCGTATGGGCTTAGGCAGTTTCAAAGGCGGAGTGTATAGAGTTCCTACATTTGAAATGATAGAAAATAATGTTGTTCTAGCATTAGAAAGAGCTGGACTAAAAGTGAGTACTGCTTATCATGATACAAATGTGCCAGAAGAAAAATTAGAGGAGTTAACAGATAAGTTTATCCTTAATCGATAGTTCCTTCTTTTTATATAAAAGCTTGACCGCAAATCTTTTTAACCCAACACTAATCTTGATTCTCATGGACTTCAAGACTGAGATCGCTAAATCACTTTCAAAGATACTTGGCAAGACAATAGGTGAGGAGACTATCGAAGTCCCTCCAAATACAGATCTGGGTGACTACGCCTTCCCATGCTTCTCCCTCGCAAAAGAGTTAAAGAAAAGCCCTATCGCAATAGCACAGGAACTTGCTGGAAAGATTAAGCCTGACAGCTATATATCATCAGCCAAGGCAACAGGTCCTTATGTGAATTTCTTTGTGAAAAAAGAGAGCCTGTCAGAAAAAGTCCTGAAAGATGTTTTTGAAAAAAAGAAGAGGTATGGTGCCAACGATAAGAAAAGCTGCGTCATGATCGAGTCCCCTGGCCCGAACACCAACAAGCCATTGCACCTTGGCCATGTCAGAAACATCGTCTTGGGGAACTCGCTTGTCGAGATATTCAAGTTCCTTGGCCACAAGACACTCCGGGTCGACATAATCAATGACAGGGGAGTTCATATCTGCAAATCAATGCTAGCATACAAGCTCTATGGTCATGGCAAGCAGCCTGACAAGAAATCTGATCATTATGTTGGCGACTTTTACGTTAAATACGCTATAGAGTCTGAGAAGCACCCTGAATTCGAGCAGGAGATACAGCAGATGCTAGTCAAATGGGAGGAAGGCGACAAAGAGACACGCGAGCTCTGGAAGAAGATGAGCGACTGGGCACTTTCAGGCTTCAAGGTAACATACGACAGATATGGTGTCAAGATGGACAAGCCCTATTATGAAAGCGACCATTATCTGAAAGGAAAGGATATTGCCCTTGAAGGGCTGAAGAAAGGGCTATTTGAAAAAGATGAGAAAGGAAATGTCTGCATAGACTTCACAGACAAAGGACTTGGGAAGAAGATCCTGCTCAGGGCTGACGGGACGTCGATCTATATCACCCAGGACATGGCCCTCGCTGAGATAAGGGACAGGGATTATCATATGGACAAGATGATCTATGTCGTTGGAAACGAGCAGATCCATCACTTCAAGGTCCTGTTCGAGATATTCAAGCTCCTGAAATTCAAGTTCGCAGATGACTGTTTCCACCTTGCCTATGGCATGGTCAACCTGCCAGAAGGCAAGATGAAGTCAAGAGAAGGCAAGGTCGTAGACGCAGATGACCTGGCTGACGAGATGCATAAGACAGCGGCTGAAGAGCTGAGAAAAAGATACCCAGACCTGGGTGAGAAAGAATTAGAGAAGAGGGCAGAGCAGATAGGCATGGGCGCAATCAAATTCTTCATCCTCAAGTTCGATCCTATGGGAGATTTCACTTTCAATCCAAAGGAATCGATATCTTTTGAAGGAGAGACTGGCCCTTATGTGCAATACACACACGCAAGATGCGCCTCAATCCTCAGGAAACACGGAAAATCGCCAAAAGAACATATAGACTACTCAAAGCTTGTAGCTGACGAGGAAAAGAATCTCATGCTGCTATTAAACCAGTTCCCTGAAATCGTGGAGAAGGCTGCAGAGAACTACAAGCCAAGCCTGGTCACAAGATATCTTCTTGACCTATGCCAGGCGTTCAATGAATACTACCACAGGCATCAGATCGTCCAGGACGACAAGACCCTGGAAGAGGCAAGGGTCTTACTTGTAGCCTGTGTCAAGCAGGTTTTGGAGAATGGCCTCGGAGTACTCGGGATTGAAGCGCCTGATGTGATGTAAGCTTTTTATATAAGCTATAACTTGATGCCGTGATGAGCACGCTAGCAGACGCAGTAAATATATCTAATGATAAATATAATTTTATGCATCTTGTGAGCAAAGGTATCTCGTTCCCTTTCTTGAATCCATATTATGGCAGGGACATGTGGAATATGATAAGGCCTGATGTCTGCTGTCAAAAAGAGTTTACAGATAGGTATCTAAGATATGGGATATACCATGTCCAAAAGATGTCCCGTGTCCCGGACATAGAGACTATACTTTATATGCTCAACCCTGAGAAGAGGAAAACAATCATGAGAGACAATGCTGAAAATATCCGCAGGAGCAGCGACCTTGTCGAGTTCTCATATACATAAAGAGAGGGTCTTTTGCATCTGAG
>JAAXVZ010000225.1 GCA_013335235.1 Nanobdellota archaeon
TCTTCTGTGCAGGGCCACAATAGGGAATATTGCAGGCTCAGGAAGGAAGGAGAAACCGTTCCTGAAAGCAGGAACAAGATACCATTACATGAAAATGAAGAACAAGCTCTGGCCAAGAGTCAAAGGTCAGTCCATGAACGCTGTCGACCATCCATATGGTACTCACAGGTCCTCAAGGAAAGGACAGCCAACAATTGCAGACAAGAATGCACCTCCAGGAGCAAAGGTCGGTAAGATCAGGCCAAGACGCACTGGTATGCAGAGGTAAAAATGGCAATAAAAGAATTCACTTTCAGAGGATATAAGACAGAAGACCTGAAGAAATTGCCTTTGGGCGAGTTCCTCGCACTTATACCTAGCAGGGCTAGGAGGAGCGCAAAGAGGGGCTTTACAGAGGATCAGAAGAAGCTTCTGGAAAAGATCAGGGCACATGACAATGACATCAAAACACATGCGAGAGACATGATAATCCTGCCAGAGATGATAGGCGTGGCTATCAAGGTCTATAATGGCAAAGAATTCATGCCTGTGCATGTTGTCGAAGACATGGTCGGTCACATAATTGGAGAGTTCGCGCCTACCAGGAGAAGGGTTGCGCATAGCGCCCCTGGTGTCGGAGCGACCAAGAGTAGCTCAAGTGTCTCGGTGAGGTAAAATGGTAAACTATTCATTCAACTCATTCGGCGAAGATATGGCTAGGGCATACGGCAGGGACCTATCCATCTCGACAAAGAAATCTGTAGAGATATGCAAAGCGATAAGAGGCAAGTCAGTAGAGAACGCAAAAATTTATCTGCAGAATGTCGCAGACATAAAGGCAGCGGTCCCTATGACAAAATTCCACAGGGATTGCGCGCATAGGACAGGAATCGGCCCAGGTAGGTACCCTGTCAAGGCTGCAGAAGGCATACTCTTGATATTAGAGAGCGCAGAGCAGAATGCAAAGTCAAAAGGATTCTCGACAAAGGATCTTTTCATCATCCATGTCTGTGCACACAAGGCATCATCCCCTTGGCATATGGGCAGGCAGAGAAGAAGGCACATGAAAAGGACACATATCGAGATTGTCGTTCAGGAGAAAAAGACAGGGAAGGTAGTTAAAAATGATTGAACGTGAATTCGTAGCAAGAAAGAAGCTGGAGTTCCAGATTCAGGAGTTCATATCAGAGAGCCTGAAAGGTGTAGGACTTAGCCATTCTAAGCTGCAGAGGACACCTTTAGGTGAGAAGATTATTATCTATGCGTCCAGGCCAGGCCTGATTATCGGCGGCGGCGGGACAAACATCAAGAAGCTGACAAAGCAATTGAAGAAGAAGTGCGGCCTCGAGAATCCACAGATAGAGATATCTGAAGTTGAGAACGTGAACCTTGTCTCTGCGGTTGTTGCAGAGAGAATCGGTTCAGCACTCGAGAAGTTCGGCACAATGAGGTTCAAGGGTGTGGGCCACAAGGCAATGGCAGATGCACAGGCTGCTGGTGCAAGAGGTATCGAGATCCTTATCTCAGGAAAGATTCCAAGCGCAAGAGCGAGGACCTGGAGATTCTACCAAGGATACCTCAAGAAAAGCGGAGATGTCGCAGTCTCGCAGGTTGATGTTGCATATGTTGCAGCCAAGCTGAAGAGCGGCATTGTGGGAATCAAGGTTTCAATCATGCCACCAAATGTCAAGCTTCCAGATGAGATCAATTTTGTAGATACTCCTATGGTTGAAGAGCTTTCAGCTCCTGAAGCAGAGGCAGCTGTCGAAGAGATAAAATCTAAGATAGTTGACGAGCCAAAGGAAGCAGCAGAGAAGAAGAAAAAGCCAAGAAAGAAGAAGGTTGCTGAAAATGAAAACCAGTGAACTAAAATCAAAATCAAACCAGGAGCTGGAGACCCAGCTCTCTGAATTGCAGAAAGAGCTGATAAAGCTCAACACCCAGGTAGCTACAGGCACAACCTTGAAGAGCCCAGGCCAAGTCAAGAAGGTCAAGAAGAGCATAGCGAGGTTAATGACACAACTTCAAAAATGAACATATGCAACACATGCGGACTACCACAAGAACTTTGTGTCTGTGAAAACATTGCAAAAGAATCCCAGGAGATCAAGATCATGACGGTTAAGAAGAAATTCGGCAAGCTGAATACTGTTGTCGAAGGAATCGATACCAAGCAGATAGATCTGAAGGAGCTGACCAAGAAGCTGAAAGGCGCATTTGCGTGCGGAGGCACATCAAAGGATGGAAAGGTCGAGCTTCAGGGAGACCACAAGCACCGTGTTAAAGAAGAGTTAGTAAAGCTTGGATTCGCAGAGGAGACAATCCAGGTAATATGATCCTAAAACAAGGGTTCATCGGAAAGGAGGTTGAAATCGAATACGCAGGCAGGATATTCAATGGCAAGATTGCTTACGAGAGTAAGAACATGCTTGTGCTTGAATGCGGAAAGAAACTCGTCAAGATGAACTCAATCATTAAGATAGGCAATAAAAAAATCATCGGGGCCAAGATAACTAAGAGGCCAGAGGACAGAATAAAGGTATGCTAAAATGGCACAGAAACTAGAAGAAACAAAAACGCCCGCACTCAAGACAAGGGGCAGGACATTCAGAGGTATGGTCATCAGTTCCAAGGCACAGAAGACAGTCACTGTGGAATGGAACAGAAGGGTATACATCCCAAAGTATGAGAGATACACAAACAAGAGGAGCAGGGTTAAAGCCCATAATCCTCCAGAAATGGGAGCAAAGGAAGGCGACGAAGTAGTCATAAAGGAATGCAGGCCCTTATCAAAG
>JAAXVZ010000023.1:0-3170 GCA_013335235.1 Nanobdellota archaeon
TAGTCCTTCTCTCCAGTTATAATCCCAGATGCATTCAGCCTCTTGACACCATTATAGATATCCGCAGGATAGATGTTCAGCTCCAGCCTGGAGTAATCATCCCCTATCACATTTCCTGACTCATCCCTGTCCCCCTGGACCGCTGTCTGAGGGACATCATCCCTGTTAATATCATGGTAAACTATCCTTTCAGGATCTTCAGGGAGCGTGTTCTTCTCGATTTCATCAATATATTTCTGCAATACCTCTTTTTTCTTAAGGTAATCAAGATACTCTTCTCTTGCTGCAAGTATCTCCTTGTAGATTGACTCCCTCGCCTCCTTTGACAGATACGCCTGGACATGCTCCTGTGGTATCAGCCAACCTTCCTGATGCAGAAGGCCTTTTTGCAGCTTCTCTATATACTCTGGGGACAGGTCCTCTTTTTTCAGAGGAAGCTCGCTTTTCCCATCCCAGCCTTTCTTCTCTGCAACCTTCAGGCTCTCCAGCATGTAACTCACTTCAGGGATGAAAGTTCTGTTTGCTTTCCTGCCTTGGGAGGGAGAACCGTAATCTGCACCAGGAATTGTTTTTCCGGGATACTCTGTCTTGTTTAACTCAGGCACACTAGGCACTATAACCCCCAATCCCTGCCCAAGATGCGCTTTTATTATTGTGTAACCTATGGCGAGAACCGCGCTAGATATGACTATGGCTACAATGGATCCGGCAATGCAGAGTCCAGGAATGAGTCTCTCTTCTTTTTTTGATATCGCATATAATCCAAAACCAACACCCACAACACCGAATAAGAGTGAAAGCGGAAAGAAGAAAATGCAGGCAAACGCAAGTATTGTGGATATGATGGAAAAAATATGGCTTTTCATTAGTCTAATTTAGCCCTGCTTGCTAATAAATATTGGTAAATCTTTATATATAAGTTGCCATGCAAAAGTGGTAAAATGGTAAATCTTCTATTTGCAATAAAACCTAACAGGATTGACACTAACCTAGCACACTACAATTCGGATAGCGGGGTAATTACACCCATACTTAATCTGACAGAGAGGCAGGCACAGGACATCGAAGGGGTCTTGGGGAGGTGTGACAGCCTTAATTCTGCTGAAAGCGGGCTAAGCATGGATATTCTTGGTTATGATAGGGCTATGATAGCAAGGCCAGATCATTATCGGATTGTGAGAGCAGACCTTCGGAAAGTCGAAACTATGTCCGAATTTTTTAGATCCTTGATGGCGCGAGATAATGGCGTAAATAATTATTCACAGATTCTTTGGAATGATGTCTGTGCAACTTCCTTAGAAGACCTTGCGCAGCAGGCACAAGCGATGATAGATTCACGGATTTCCGAACTAAAAGAGGGACAAGGCTTTGGAACTCTTGTTAAGGGCAATCATTATGATATATCTCAAGACCAACTTGCAGTCTATGCTTTCAGATCTGATGCAAAGCCGTTTGCTGTTAATTTAGAGAAGCAAACCATAACTGTTCCAAAAAAGGAACTCAGTCTGCATTTGGTAGGTATACTTCCTTACCGAGCTTAGAATTTATTTTTTCTTCTCAGACTCTTCTTCACTTTCTTCATCATTGTCCTTTCGGACATAGTCCTCGAACTTCTCTTCATACACACGCCTTGTCAATTCCTTGCGCATCCTCTCAAGCCATTTGTAGACATTTGCGTGAGGGCTGCCCTTGATTATCATCTCGATAGCTTTCCTTGCAACAGACGCATCCTCTGCCCTGCCGATTATGCTGACAGTCTTTCCATAGACTGAGATATTTGTCTGTGTGTGCTCTTCTATAAGCTCACGCGATCTTCCGCTCCTTCCGATGATCCTGCCTTTTATCCTCATGAACTGGGATGGCTTCTCGAACTCTGGAAGGTTTATGACTTCAAATGCAAAATCCGGCTTGAGAAGATACAATGCAACATCTGGGTTGAATCCTCTTCCTATGGCTTTTATTATGTCCCTTGTGCTGTACATAGACAGCGCGTCCCCTCCCGAGACAGAGATGTCGCCTTCCTTGCTGTCGACGTTGAGCCTTGTGCTTGTGGCATCCTCTATCTGTTTCTTCACTTCTCCCTTTGTACCTATGAGTACAGCTATCCTCTCCTTTGGGATCTTCACAGCATAGCTAAATTCCGCCATGCAGCGCAGAAATCAGCGACCATTTTTAAACTTTTATTCCTTTTTAGGGCTAAAACCACATAAAATCAGTTCAGGGCAGCTTCAGCTGACACAATCTTTATATGGCGTTCCCCTTTTTTTACACAGATGGAAAATCTACTCACGTTGACAGAATCTGCTGCTGCAAAACTAAAGGAGATAGCAAAGGAGAACAAGAAAGAAGGACATGGTCTTAAGATAGATGTCATCGAAGGCGGCTGCTGCGGAGTGTCTTATGGCATGGATTTTCAGGAAAAGGCATCCCCTGGAGACACAGTGGAGGTGCATCATGGCATGAAGGTGTTTTTATCGAAGGACACTGCAAGCCAGGTCAAGGGTGCAAAGATAGATGTCGATCCAGAAGGGGTGTTCAGGATAGAGAACAAGGAAAACCCTAGCTGCAAATCCTGTCATGGGGGATGCAAATAGATGTTCATCAGGCTGCTCTTCAGGAGATTCAGGATAAAGGAGAACAAGTACCTGATGGGAATTGCCTATGGGGCAATCTATTTTACTATATTTTTTTCAGTGTTCTCTTTTGGCAGCTATTATATGGGTAACCTCTCCCTTTTCAAGAGCGCGAGCCTATCTCTTTTTGTTGGGATGATCATGTTTGTGGTGTATCTGATTAAATGGGAGCTCTGGCTGAAGAACGCAGGTCTGCTTCAGCCATCAGGCAGCAAATCAAAACGAATTTAAGCAAGCAGGAACTTGCATTTTCAAATGGCATACCTATTTGAAGAATACCTCTCAGGCCAAGTCTTTGGCAACAGCATCTTGCAGATACTGACATTCCTGTTCTATATCGGCGCAGCCATCATGGTTGGCCGGGTAGTCTATTACTTCTTTAAAACAACTGTCAGAAAATTCACATCAAAGACCAAAACAGACTTTGATGATATCTTTATCGACCTGGTTGAAGAGCCTCTTGTTTTTGGGCTTTTCATTGTGGGATATTATCTTGGGTATATGCAGCTCACCTTATCCCCAGGGGTGGCGCTCATC
>JAAXVZ010000023.1:3180-10378 GCA_013335235.1 Nanobdellota archaeon
CGATCGGATGGTTCTTCATAATATTTGTGGATAAGATGATAGAGCACTACCTTGCGCCGCTTGCCTCCAAAAGCAATACAGACCTGGATGATCATTTAGTGCCGCTATTAAGGAAGATTGTCAAATGGAGCCTAATCTTCATGGTCTTAGTTCTTGTCCTAAGCAACTTCGGATATAACGTGTCCTCGATTATTGCAGGGCTTGGGATAGGCGGTCTTGCATTTGCGCTCGCAGCACAGGATCTTTTGAAAAACATATTCGGCGGCCTTGCCATATTGACAGACAAGCCATTCAAGCTTGGAGACTGGGTCGAGATGGACAAGCACTCAGGAACAGTTGTCGAGATAGGCCTTAGATCAACCAGGCTCAAGACAGGGACAGGAGAGCTCATTACAGTTCCAAACAGCATAATCTCAAATACTTCCCTTGTCAACTACACTAAAGAACCGCACAGGTCTCTCAAGATTGTGCTAGGCCTGACCTATGATATGGATGAGACAAAGATAGAGAAGGCAAAGGAGATAGTCATGAAGATACTTCCGGCAATAAAGGAAGTGAAGAAAGACACAGTCAGCGTCTTTTTCACAGAGTTCGGTAGCTATTCTCAGGATATTGATATCCGGTTTGACACAACAACTAACAATGGGGCAGTCATGCGCAGGATAAAGGATGAGTTCAATCTCCGTGCAAAGAAGGAGTTTGCGAAGCACGGCATCGAACTGGCTTTCCCTACACAGACTATACAGCTGAAGAAATAAAAATTTTTTTTACATATGTTCTTTTTTACTAAATTATCCATATCACAAACTATTTAAAGTTTTTAATGCAAGGACAAGATATGAATTATAGCAAGGTGCATATTTTCCTTCTTGTTTCAGGTCTCTTGGCCCTTTTCTTGCTCGGATATCTATATTATTTCCTTGTCTCTCCTCAATTTGCAGAGAAGCAGGAGATGAAGAGGCCAGAGGGTGGCTTGAGTTTCTCGCATATAGCTTTTTTCCTGAATGAGATCGGTGCGTATAAATTGCATAAAGAGCCGTTCTCAGATAATTACCCTGTTGTAGAGATAAAGATCAAAGAGACTGGCGAGCTGTTCCTGGCAGAAATAATCGACGGCAACATATCTGAGGCTTCAGGCAAAGAGCCTGATTTGAGAATAATGCTTTCTGAAAAGAGCCTGTATCAGATAATAGAAAGCCCAGATAGCTTAGAGTCAGAATACCAAAAAGGGCAAGTGACATTCCAATTCATGGATGATGAGACACGCCTTGTCCTAAAAGGTTACAGATCATTATATAACCCGAAGATGCCTATAACTGCAAACCTGGTCATATTTCCCAGGCTTGGCCAGGGGTTCTGGGTACTCAGTCTATTAATAGTCACACTGTTGCTTGGGATTATAGCAGAAAAAGAAGCTATTTGATAAGATTGTATTTCTTCAGTGTGTCCTTGTAGACTTTGTAATCCTCAGAGTTCTTGAACTCTCTTATCTCTTCAGGAGGCAGCTTCAGCAGCCACTTGTTCTGTATCTTGAGGACAGCTTTCACATCTTCCTGGATAGTTTGGCTTTTATTTTTGCCAGCAGGGGCATCACTGTTATTGCTGTCGCCTTCCTCTTCGCCGCCAGTCAGCCATCCTTTTATTGAAGAGAAGAACCCTTTCTTCGGTTTCTGGTAGGAATCAAGCTCTTTTTCCTCTTCCTTCTCTTCCTTATCCTGATCTTCTTCCTCCTCCTTGTCTATGAAATCCAGGACCTTTTTGAATATCGGCTTTTTTTCAGAATAATATTCTTTCTCCTCTGCAGAGAACTCTTCTGGAGCTTTCTTTGACTCCTCTACTGCTGTTTCTTTCTTCCTGTCTTTTAAGTAGATATCCATGTCAACATTGAAGTCATTGCCGATTTGAACCACCAACCCCGCTACTGGCCAGGAATAATTGTTGTAGCTTTATAATCCTTTCGGGTTAGTTAAATTTAAATACTTACTGACGCTAGTCGGATACATGAAAAAAGGGCAGGTGAGCATTGAATTCTTGGCAGTGTTCTCTTTTGCATTTCTTATGCTCATACCCCTAATAATAATCTTCTTTGATCAGACCAATGAGATACAGGACGCTGTCGCAGAGAGCCAGCTAAAGAACGTCGGGATTAAGATTAAGGACAAGGCAGAGATTGTATACTATTCAGGAGAGCCATCCAAAGCGACAATTGAGGCAGATTTCCCGGATAACATAGTCTCTATCGTAATACTGCCTGCCACGCCGACAAAGGCGTCTGCAATAATATTCGGCTACCGTGGAAGAAAAAACAAATATGATACAATTGTTGTTCCATCTCTCATCAACCTTACAGGGAATCTTTCTATTAATTCAGGCTATCATATAATCCAGGTGACAAGTCAGGGTGGTGGAGTATTGGTAACAGAATCGTGAAGGCGCAGATGAGTATAGAGTTCATGTTCATGGTAATCTCAGCTCTCATGATTGTGGTAGGGTTCCTTTACATCTTTTCCGAATATTATAAAGACACACTGGCAGAGAAGAAACAGACAGTACTCTATGATTACGGCGTAAACCTGCAGCGAGAGTTCTTACTGGCTGAAGAGGCAGGGAAGGGGTATAGGCGCGGATTCACGCTTCCTGAAAATGTAGATGGGTTCCGGTTTACAGTATTCCTTGAGGCAAACACGCTGATGCTCAACTATTCAGAAGCCATACTTTATTTTTCGATCCCGAACACAACAGGCAACCTGACGCAAGGGTATAACTTGATACACAATGAAGAAGGCCAGCTCACGCTCAACTAAAGCACAGATTTGGTATATAGACCTCCTTATAGGTCTTGTCATATTCACTGTAGCGATGGTACTCTTCTTCAAGTTTGCAACATCTAGATACCTGGTGAAGGACAACGAAGAAATATTCCCAGAGGTTGTTAGGCTGAGCCAGATCCTTGTATCTGAGGGTATCCCGCAGAACTGGACAGAGGAGAATGTCATAACACCCGGGCTCTTTACAGACGGGGAAGTATCCATCCAAAAACTTGAGATGTTCTCGAACATGTCCTCGGATTATTACCGGCTCAAAAGGCTTCTTGCGACAGAGTCAGATTTCATAGTCGTCTTCGAGGAGCAGAACGGAAACAACCTCTCTTTCGGGAACTTCACTCTCGGAAAGCCTAACGTGACTATTGAAGAGCTGGAATCAATCCAGAAAAAGGACATCTTCACAGTCGTGAGGTATGGTGTATACAGGCATGACCAGATAGCGGAGATAGTTGCCATGAAAGTGGTGGTATGGCAATGAAGAAAGCTTTTTTTTTTACTATAGATGCATTATTTGCAGCAATCCTCATAATCCTCGCAATCATCCTTGCCACGAAGTTTTCAATCTCTGGCGTGAACCATCCGCAGGTGTATTACTATTCAAGCGACATTGCAAGCTGCCTTTCTAATATTAAGGTGATGGAGCTAAATGACACGTATATAAAATCACAGATCGTGTCTGGGGTTATTGTCAATCCTGATAACAGCATAATTGAACAGATAGGAGAATTCTATGTCCTTAACAGGTCGGGAGATGCAGAGAACCTCTCGATGATAGCTTCCGGTATCATCCCTGATAAGTTCGGAATGGAAATACTCATCAATGGAGAAAAGACCCTGACTAGCGCAAAGTCCCCTGGCAGCGAGCTTGTCTCAAGCAGGAGGTTAATTTCTGGAATAGAGAGATATAAGCCTGTCAGAGGCGCGACCTCCAAGGTATTCCTGGAAGGCATACAAAGGAAGATGTATTCTTCCTATGTATACTTCGGAGGGTTTGTAGGGCAGGGGAATGTTTCCGGTTTCATTGATGACATACCGCAGCAGGCAAATCTTACAGGGATGTCCCTAGAGCTGGACAGCGGAGCAGATTTTTACCTGTCAATCAACAATGCAGGATGCAACGGCCTGTTTCCAGGCGGCAATGAAAGCATGGTAGCGGACTTTTGGGACATAAGCTCATGCAATAGCAGCATTATCCCAGGCGCAAAGAATAATTTTACAGTCACTTTTCCGGGTAATATCCGGGATTCATACATCGGTGGTGGTTCGATAAAGGTAGATTACTATACAGATGAACTCAGGAAAAATTTTTCACAGACAAAGTCAGTAGAATACATGCCAGATATACGTGGACTTGTGAATCTCTATTCCTCTTTTTTTGTCCCTGGTCAGCTCCAGAATATCACACTATATCTGCATTATAACATCAATACTATGAATGCAACAAACAACACCTTCTATGTCACTATAGCGAACACTACAATTTTTAGGGACGGAAACCTATCTGGTGAAAAAACAAAGATATTGACTACAAGTAATATCACAACATATCTCCCTCTCTCTAGCCTGGATCAGGCGACTGTCCCTATAAGAATTGGGTTTGAGAACGTGACTTTTGGGTATATTTATGAAGGAAACGCAGATGTCTCTTTGATAACAGATGTTTCCGGCAGCATGCTTGACCAGATGGGCAGTGACTCCGGCGGCACGTCCAGGACATGCGATGACCCAAATTTTAACCTGTCCACGACTTCAAGGATAAGTGTGGCAAAGTGCATGGACAGGCAGTTTGTCACAGATATACTGAACATCTCCGGCAATCAAGTTGGACTGATATCTTTTTCCTCAAATACCTATACAGCGCAATCTGTCTCTCCTACAACCGATTTTGTGATTCTGAACAGCACAATAACCAACTACACAGCAAGCGGCGCCACATGCACCTGCTGCGGTATTAATTCAGCAAGGATGATGCTGACAACAGGAATAGCAAATATAACGCTGATAGGAAAGAATTCTAACTGGAAGTATAACAACTACAGCCTTGACTCTGTACCTGGCCCAGACCCATCAGGGAATGAATGGTATGAATCAGAATACAGCAATGAGACACAGTGGCATAACGGGACAGCAATACTTGGCTCAACAAATGGCTATACCTACTATCCTGCAGTCAATAAGGAGATAGGCTCCAATCTAACAGGCACCCCGCAATATGCAAACCTTTGGGAGTATTTTCCTGGCGATGTTCAGGGGGCGCCAAATGATTTTACATCAGCCCAGCTGAACTCAACAGGAAACACCTATGGAATAGGCGGCGCAGATGACGGGTGGGATTGGGATACGCAGAACGGTGCAGGGCCTTTTGGCAATGATGACGATATAGATTATGCAGGGATATCTGGCGGAAGGCTGGAACTGGACAGCGGCACAGGCAGCCCTGTCAGGAATAGGTGCACGAACAATGATTGTACAGGTGCATATGGCATACTAATCAACATAACACAAACCCTATATGACGCCCTTGACGCCAGAGGAACTGCCACTATAACCTTTTGGTACCAGTGGCATGAAGAGAATAGCAATCCTTTTGAAGACCCTGATGAGGCCTGGGTCAAAGCCAGGTGGACAAGCCCTACATCAGGAGCGCATTATCTTGGGACAAATGCAGATGGCTATAATACTTGGAGCGAGCATGATGGAGCAGACAATACTGCTGATATAATCGCTGTTGAAAACCCAGATGTTGATAATTCAGGCACCTTCTCCCAGGACATATCGGCATGGATAGAAGGGCCAGGGATGTATTACCTTGAGATTGGAGGGAAATTGAGAGCAAATGACAATGCAGAATGGGGCTATTGGAGGTTTGATGATATCCAGCTGGCCATAACAAATGCAACTAATGCCTATTATTTTAGGAAGAATTTTACTATAGATGACCTAAGCCTGGTGCAAAGAGGGGTACTAAATGTCTTGTCTGATGAGCGCACATCGATTTATCTGAACGGGATTTTAGTTGACACTGATTCGAGCGATCACCAGGCAAAATACTGGAACAGGCATGGAATAATAATCCCTGGAGAACTATTTGTCCTTGGGAGCAATGTCATAGCAGCGGAGCTGGTTAACTCAAATGCCTCTGCGAAGTTTGACCTTGAACTTATAGGACTCAATGACTCAAGAGATAAGGCTATGATGGTCATGACCGACGGCATGGCGACATATTATTGTTCTGATTTCTATGACAGTACAGGCAGCGGGACCAGCGGGACCAGCGATAGCATAGATCTTGAATGGGCAATAAATTCGTCCTGCTTTGCGCGCGAGAAATATGGGATAACTGTTTATGCAGTCGGATACAGCGACAACCCGGATGAGGAGACGCTGCAGTCAATAGCAGAATGCGGCGGCGGAATTTACAGGAAAAGCAGCAACACAAGCGCATTAAAGGAATTCTATCAGGATGTTGCATCATCTATTGTTTCAGCCAGCAGACACGCCCAGACAGTGGAAGTGCAGGGAAACATGTCAGAGAGCATCCTCTACGGAGATTCATATATTGAACTTGACTATTCTCCTTATCAGGAACCGGCCAGCTTTGGAGAGATTTCTATAATCCAGGAGGTAAAAAATTTTGATAATTGCACTTTCATGGTAGATATCCCTCCAGGCATCAGGATAATAGATGCAAAGCTCACCTCCTATTCAGGCGAACACTGGACAGATCTTCTCGTTGTGAACAATAATAATGTATATAATCTGTCTTCCTTTTCCCAGGACTATACGAGCATGGGAGATCCTTTTGTAATAAATCTCCTTAGCACAACTCTCACTAACGGTAACAATACCTTTTTCCTGAATACAGGGGACTCTCCTGACAACTCCAGTTTCTGTTCGTATAATAATTCTTTTATCTATACGGCACTTGTCCAGAGCTCTGTTACATACAGTGACATACTGGAGAGGGCAGAAGGCTGCACATGGTTTATTGAGTTTGATGATGGTATGAATTCTTCGGTTGCAGTCCCTAAGGAATACTCAGGAACCAAGACCTGTTATTACAGGAACGATATAATTACTGGCGGCATAGACACATATTATGATCCTGAAGACACATATGATGATGCGATGTACAAGCTTCTTGACAATCTCGATTTTGACAATGACGGCAGGATATTTGTAAATATCCAGGAGAGCAACCTGATCGTCGGCGCAATCTCTGTCGGCAAGGTACCGTATCCCTGGGGACCGGCAATTGCAGAGGTGAGGGTATGGCGCTAGGCAAAAAATCTTTTTTTTTCACATTCGTTGCGCTTTTTTTTGTAGTGCTTATCCTACTGATGGCAAGTTACAACATGAGCTATAGGTATAGG
>JAAXVZ010000226.1 GCA_013335235.1 Nanobdellota archaeon
TACCGTTCGGCAGGCAAAAGGATGGCGAACCTGCTGATCGAACCGGAACTTGAAGAGTACCTCGACGAACTCAGCGACGCCACGTTGAATATTATATACAACATCATATAAACCTTCATTTGAGGACTTGCGTGAGCTCTGAATATTATCTATTAAGTAAGTATTATTACCTTACTCTCCTTTCTTTATTATATGAACATATCTGGGTTAAGGAACGGTCAGAAGATCGATTTCATAGAAGCAACTATCTCAGACATTGGTGTTGTCAGAGAGTTCTCAAGATTCGGGAAGCCTGGAAAGGTAGCTGCATGCCTACTGAAAGATGATACTGGCTCAATAGAGATCTCACTCTGGGATGATCAGATAGAGCTTTTCTCAAATGGAGACCGGGTCAGGATAGAGAATGCATTTGTCAAGGATTTCAGGGGCGTGCTGCAGGTTGCGCTGGGAAGGCTTGGAACAATAGAAAAGATAAACAAAGATTAAGGTGTACTTAATCCATAATTGACAACCTGTGCTAGATTATCAAGGCTGACCGGCTCATTATATAATGACTTTTCAGTATTTATCATGGTCTTCAATTCATCAAACCCAAGAGTGCTAATGGATTCTTCTAAGGAGATGTGGTCACGCAACGCATTACCTAAGGCAATACCCATTAAACCTGCATTGTAATCCTCTTGAGATTCTCCACCTTGACCAGGTGCATTTTCATGCAGATAGTTTCCTAATTCTGCAATTTTAGGGCTATCATATGCAAATGCAAGATAATAATAGATATGCCTAACCTGACCATCACTGCCATCACTAAACATAGGATTAACATCTGCTGGAGAAGCAATACCGACTGCCGCAAAAAAATACTCATTTCCAAATTCTTCCCCGAAGGCGTAATTTAGGCTATCCAAGTTTCCAACTTTTAAAAGTGTGCCCAATGGCTTAAGGCTTTTCCATATCGCATCTGTATAGATTCCTTCATCTCTCGTTGTATAGGTAAGTACTTCCAACAATTCCCTAAGCTTTTCTTCTTCACTAGAATCCTGAGTTAGACTGAACTGCAACATCTGCGTCGTGAATTCAGCAGCAGGAATATTTAGAGAATGTAAGTAGTTAGCATAGTCCATCAATTCCCTAGCTCTGTAATCTGACTCTTCATCGTATTCATAGCAAACTGGGCCCGCATCTCCTTCATTTATGCAACGATTGCAAAAACTTATATCTGTCTCTACCCAGCTGCCTCCGCTGCATGCCTCACAGGATTTCGGATCAAGGAGGTTCCATTTGCTTATGTCAAGCCTTGTCTTCCCTTCCAGCGAGCCTGCGCAAGCTGTATCGCTATTGCAGTTCGCATAATCAGTTGCAACCCATTTATTGACATTGCCGTCTTTTGTGCAAGTAGAGCAGACACCCATCCCAACAAAGTCTGATGTGCCAACTTGAGAGTCAGAGCAAGTCAGATACATCTGTTCAATGTTCACGCCATTCAGAACTATCATTGCCTGTGTTTTTAGGCAGGCGTCAACAAATGCTTTTTGGTTCACTGCATTTATCTTAAATGTAAATGTGCAGTCATTTCCATCCTTGCCCCAGCCGCTGCCGGATTCTATCTTGCATTCATCACCTACAGAGCAAAAATAGGGCGATATTTGAATATCTGCACCTGCAAGATCTGCATTGCTCGACCCTTGATAATACACTGAAGGAGCATCAGTTGTAGGATTGCCTGAGACACAGCTATCGCCATCACCTATAAAGGTGATAGAATACTCATTAGACCCATATAGTGATTCTGGTGTCTCATAAGATTGGACCTTGGCTTTGCAGACGCAATTGGTGGGTTCATAGTTAAGGCACTCTATTATAGTGCCTTGGCATTCGTCGCAAATCCAGTCCCCGTCCAATGAATCGCATAAGCTCTCACTGTCTAACTCAATCTCTCTTTCTACGCATTGAGTGACTTCACCAATACCCTCATCTACTGAGATTTTTCCAGCTGCCTGAAATAATTGAGGTGAGGGAGATTGGGTGAACCATCCGTCACAAGGGTTGCATTTTTGTTGGATAAGTGTCTGTGTCACAATGACTGACTTTTTACTTTCTGCTGGTTTACATCCTATCACAGAACCAAAAGGGGTGAAATGTGTTGTATATATTGTTATCTTGTTCTTCTCAGTGTCAATTTCGCCAGGAAGGCCAATCCACAGACCCCTGTCATCATAATATCCCAGTGTCAGCTCATTCTCATTTATTGAATAAGGCATCATCATATCATCATAATAATACACTATCTCTACAGGCTTTGAAAACACAGCACCCTTTGGCAGGCCTTCAAATGCCAGCATTCCAGCTAAGACGCGATTGCTATGATCATCAAAATTCCGATCCAATAATTTAATCCCAACTGTATCAATCGTATTTCTGCCAAGCCTTGCCTCTGTGTTTGGAGGTATATTAAGTATCATCGAGCCATCTTCAGAGATAATTGTTGTTCCGTCTTCATTGTTTAGCTTGGAAGTAACTGACCTGTCTAAAGTATACATCCGTCTATCAAAAACATAGGACTTACCATTTAATTTGAAGACAGAGGGATAAAATAAGCCAACTACAATCGTCTCTTCATTTATGGTCACATTGACTCTCAATGTATCTGTGTGTATGTCGTATCCGCTATCTCGAAAAATCTGGAAATTGCCCGTACATTTTGGAAACTGGGACATAAAATAGGACTCTATCATCCTTTCTGAAATAATTTTCTTCAGCCCATACTTTGATATCCCCCGGATCAGCGTATCCTTGG
>JAAXVZ010000227.1 GCA_013335235.1 Nanobdellota archaeon
GGCTGCATTATGCCAAGGGTGTCTGCTATATTTATCCTGTCTGCGCCAGCGGCAATTGCTGTATTGCATGCCTTCACAAGAAACTTAAAATCAGTCCTTGTCGCATCCTCAGGAGTATATCTGACTTTCAAGCCAAGACTCCTTGCATATATTATATTCTCAGATATTATCTTCAGCGCCTCTCCCTGGGTCTTCTGGACTTTTGAATCAAGATGTATCTTTGAAGTCGGGTAGAGGACAATCACCCTTGCTGCGCCAGTCTTCTTCACCCGGTCTATGCATTCTTTTGTCGCAAGCGAGTGAGCCTGCACCTCTGCCCTCAAACCAAGAGATGCTATCTTCTTCACTGCCTCAAAAAGATCTAGAGAGACACTAGGGTCTCCAGCCTCTATCATCTCTATCCCTATCTTATCGAGCATCCTTGCAATCCGGACTTTTTCCTGGATAGAAAAACATACATGCGGTGTCTGCTCGCCTTCCCTTAGAGTAGAATCGACAAGTTGCATTTTAATTCTCATTTTCTTTTATTATATTAAAATATCTAAATTACGCAATAGTGCATTCTGCAAAAAAAGAAAAAAACTAGCAGCCAGTCACATACTTGAATGCGTCACAGCTGCATCTATAAGTCCAAGGTGGACCTTGCCCAACACCCACACAATTCCCTGTTGTGCATTCTCCTCCATGCTGGCAGATCTCGCCCGCAGGCTTTTTGCTGGAAGGGTTGGAAGGTGCAGGCTGCGATGCAGCAGGGCAGCTTGTCTTGAAGGTGAAAGGATCACAGCTGCATTTATAGGTCCAAGGCGGACCTTGGCCGACACCTACACAGTTCTTCGAGACACACTCACCGCCGTGCTGGCACACGTCCCCATTCTGTTTCAGGCAACTTGACTCGACTGGGACAGCTGCTTTCTTCAGGCTACCAGACGCCAGCAATTTTGCAGAAGCGAACTTCAGCAAATTCCATAAGCCTTTTGGGACTATCTTTGCCTTGCCCTGAAGGTACATATAGATGAATGCACCAGCCCTATCTGATGCGCCAAGCACTGAATTGAGGTCACACTCTGCAATCACTATTTCATATCCGTGTTTTCCAGCGCCAGAAGTGAGACCTGAAAGCGCTCCGTTTGTGATTGTGAAAAGGACATAGCTGGTGGATTTGTCTGCCCGGGTTATCGTAAGCTGGACTTGCTGGTTGTTGCCGAATATCAGCTTGGAAGAGCTATCTAATGGAACAGGACAGTTTGATAGTTTTGTGTCCAGGCTAGGGATCTCTGCAAGGAATCCCACAGTATCCTTGGAAACAGGAGAGAAATCACAGGCTGCATAAGCGCCTGAGAGAGAGATAAGCAATATTATGAGCAGCGTTTTTTTCATCGGATGTACCCCACAAAAAATTAGCTATGCCTATTTGACTCATAAAACTATTGTAAATAACCAAATGAACTATAACCTATAATCTCCTATTAATTATTTGCATTTAGAAATTTTATCAGATTTGTTATAGCTCACAATCTTTTCTCAAGTTCCTTTATCCTATCTCTAAGAGCTATCGCCTCTTCGAAATTGAGGTTCTCTGCAGCCTCTCTCATCTTGGCATCTATCTCGATAATTAAATTAGGGATGTCTGATTTAGGGATAGATTTTGTGTCCTTGATATCGACAACCTTTTCCTTGATAGGCTTCACGATCTTCTGGGGAGTTATACCATGCTCTTTGTTGTACTCAACCTGGATGTTCCTTCTCCTGTCAGTCTCGCGGACAGCGTTCCTTATTGACTGGGTCATCACGTCTGCGTACAATATGACCTTGGATTCCGGATTCCTTGCTGCTCTTCCAATCGTCTGTATCAATGACCGTTCATCTCTGAGGAAGCCTTCCTTATCTGCATCTAGGATACCAATCAGACCTACTTCTGGTATGTCAAGCCCTTCTCTTAACAGGTTGATCCCGACAAGGACATCAAAAACACCGAGACGGAGCTGCCTGATGAGTTCTGTACGTTCTAGTGTCTGCACTTCTGAATGCAGGTATCTTGCCTTGACTTTCTTCTGGGCGAGGAACTCAGATAATTCTTCAGCCAGCTTCTTAGTCATTGTGGTGACAAGGGTCCTGTTTCCCTTGGCAGAGGTCGCCTTTATCTCTTCGATCACATCCTGGACCTGGTTCTCTGTCGGCTTTATCTGTATGTCAGGATCGACTAATCCTGTCGGCCTGATGATCTGCTCGACAACTGCTTTTGACCTGTCAAGCTCATAAGCTGCCGGAGTCGCAGAGACAAAGATGACGTTCTTCATGTAGCTCTCTATCTCAGGATATTTGAGAGGCCTGTTATCATATGCAGACTCCAGTCTGAACCCATAATCTATCAAGGCTTTTTTCCTTGCCTTGTCACCATTATACATCGCATGGAGTTGAGGTATGGTCTGATGGGATTCATCTATCACCATCAAGAATTCCTTTGGGAAATAATCCAGCAGGCAGAACGGCTTCTCACCGGGTTTCCTGAAATCAAAGTGCCTTGAGTAGTTCTCTATGCCCTTGCAATAGCCTGTTTCCTCGATCATCTCTATATCATAGAGTGTCCGCTTCTTGAGCCTGTATGCCTCCATTGTCCCGAGCTTCGGAAGCTCATCTTCAAGTTCTTGCTTTATCGACCTGATGGCTTTTTCTACATGCTCTTTTGGTATGACATAATGCCTGGCAGGGTATAGGTAAAAATAAGGGAACTCATCAACAGCGCTGCCCTCGATCCGTTTTATCTCAAGGAGTCGCTCTATCTCATCTCCGA
>JAAXVZ010000024.1:0-2056 GCA_013335235.1 Nanobdellota archaeon
CTCTGCAATACAGTGTACCTACAGGAATATATCTGTTACGCAGAGTCCTCCAAAACCAAGAAGACGTCTAATGTAAACTGGCCTTCCTCTTTTGAATCAAGGTGCAATGTGAAGTTGTCACCTTCCAGCATTACTGCCTTTGGCTCTGCGTCATTTCCTGTATAGAAAAGTGTTTTCTCACCTTCTAAGTCAACTTCTTGTCCTTGGGATTGAAAACTCATGTCAACAGGACTATAGATGAAGGCAGACATGAAAGGGTAATCTGGCTTGTAAGTGTAATCTTCTGGATGGGTCCATTTCCTCCTAAGCACATTGTTGAATCTTGGGCTTCTCGGTCCATTTTTGATACCGCTTCCTTCCTTCTCACCCCATTGTCCCTGGTAATTAATCCAACCTGGGTTTGAAGATATGTCTTCCACAACATAAGATAGCTCTCCATCTGTTGCTAGGGTTTCAGGAAGGACCTGCGGTCCTCCTGATTTCACCATGTCCAATTCCTTGAACTTCCCAAGAAGATTATGTACAACCAAGAAAGATAGATCTAATCTTATCTCCTGGTCATCTGCATAATTGTTATGGCTCCCTTTTGCTACTGTAACTAACGGGTGCGTGCCATCAACCAACGTAATCAAGCCCATATCATAATATACCATGGTAAATGGCCCAAAAACATACGATACGCTTTCTATCCTATTTATTGCATTGAGGGTCACTTGGACCATTTCCCAATCCGACTCATGATTCATGCCATACCAATTCTGGAAAGGATAGAACATGTAGTATTGTAGGTGTGTGTACATCCCGTCCTTGATCTCACGCCCATATATCTTTGTAGGGTATGATTCAACCTCCCTTGGGTCAAGTAAACCAAGAGGAGAAGTCAAATCTACATTCCTCATGTCTAGGTTTGTATTCCATGGTTCTTCAATACCGAGTAAGGTATTTTTTGATATTGGCGCATTTACAAGTACTGCTTGACCTCTCTTAAGATCTGAATTATCTAATACAGACTCAACTGCTTTTGGAAAATAATATTCGTCAGGATGAAGAGAAATGACCGGAGAGAATTGCGATAGCAAACTCTCTTCTTCTTCTGCCTCAGGTTCTGGATTGTTGATTATAGTCAGATTGTCAACTAGCACAGAGCCCGTGGTGGCGATATCAAGTTGGATAATTTGGTCAATTTTAAGTGTATCATTAGTTATTCCAACCATGTTGTCGTTTACAAAAAAATAAAAACTATCTTCATCACGTTTGCCTTTTAAAATATATGTTTGATTATAGAGAGGGTTATCTAAAAAGAGATAATCGTACATAATTCCGTTTTTAGCATAGCCTAAAGATAGTGAATTATGGTTCGTATTAGAATTATCTGTATAGCCTTTAGTTATTTTTAAATCATATCTCTCGCCGTTAGAGATATTAACCCCTGAAAGGATAAATTGTATCCCTCTTCCATCGTTTCCGGGCGTGCTTTGTAAGCGCCCAGACATTGTAAACGTGAAGGTGTCTGAAAGATTTATCGTTGGAAAATATCGTATCCAACTCACCCGTCTCCCAGATCCATCCAGATCAATCCCTTCGCACGACAGCACGCCGTCGATCACTTGGCAGTTCCCATTATGAGAGAACCCTGCCGGATTATTGGTGAAATCCCCATCATCGAATGTCTCGTTGAACACAACAACTTCTTCTGCATTGGCTACAGACATAGCTAACACTAGCAACAAACATATCCAGACTTTCAAAATCTCCACCTCTTATAAAATCTGAATAGAAAGAGATAACAACTATAAAAATATTACCAATTACCAACAAATTCCTTCATAATTCTTAGGTCTCTCTCCTTCTATGAAAAGATTCTTGCCATCTATGACCTTGACATCCTTATATTTCAGCTGCCTGAATTGCGGCCACTCTGTCAATATCAGGACAATCTCGCTTGCATCAATCACTTCCTGTCCTGCCTTCATGTATTTCAGATGCGGGAAGATTTTCTTCACAGATTCCATGGCCTCTGGGTCATAGATGAACAATTCCGCCTCTTCCATCAAGA
>JAAXVZ010000024.1:2066-10257 GCA_013335235.1 Nanobdellota archaeon
TCTAGCATCTTCATGGGCTGATCGCGGTTGACATCTAGGACTGCTCGCAAAAGCCTGGGGTGATATCCAAGCTCTGTCGCTTTGTAGACTATCGCGTTCACGTCTTTTGGGAAACAGCTGCCGCCAAACCCGATTCCGCTTTTGAGGAAATGCGGGCTTATCCTGCTGTCCAGGCCGATCCCTTTTGCTACGGTATTAGTGTCTATACCATATCTCTTGCAGACATTGCCTATCTCGTTTATGAATGATATCTTGGTCGCAAGGAAGGCGTTGCTAGTGTATTTTATCATCTCTGCTTCCTTGAACTTTGTCTCTAGGATTGGGCATTTGAAACTGGAATAAATCTCCTTGACCTTATCGATTGCTTTCTTGTCAGATGACCCCAGAATGATCCTATCAGGCTTAAAGAAATCATCGATTGCCTGACCTTCTCTTAAGAACTCTGGATTCATGACAACTGAGAAGTCTTTTGGGAACTTCTTGCCTGATTTCTCAAGCTGCAGTATGACGACTTCCTCGCATGTCCCCGGGACAACAGTTGATTTTATCACATAGATGTGATTCTTTGAGTTGCAGGCGCCCATCTGCTGCAATACGTTTTCCATCTGGTGGAGTGACATGCTGCCTTGCTTCTTTGAGGGTGTTCCGACACATACAAAAGTCACATCTGTCTCTTCAACAGCTTTCTTGATGTCTGTTGTTGCAGTCAGTTTCGATGGAACGACCTGTGCTAGCATCTCTGGCAGCCCTTTCTCGAAAATTGGAGGTATCTTATGATTGACCTTGTCGACCTTTGAGGGATCGATGTCAACACCTATGACATCAAAACCGAGCTTTGCGAGGCCTGCAGCCTGTATCAAACCAACATATCCAAGACCGACTACTGATAGTTTCATATTATCACCTTTCACTCTTGATGAACGCTTTTTCTTATATATCTTACCGTTATCCTACTTTGTAAGATAGTTTTATAAATTACAAAACTATTGTTTATTCCATGAAGAGCAAGATCTCGATAACCCTAAGCGAGAAGACCCTGAAAGATATAGATAGCCTGATAGACAATATCTATGTCAGGAACAGGAGCCAGGCAATAGAATTGCTCGTGAACAGCGCATTAGGAGAGAACAGGGTTGCGGTCATCTTGTGTGGAGGGCCTGAAGAGGACCTTGCAATAGGCGCAGAATATAGGATCACTGCAAAGATCGGCTCAATCACTTTGATAGAGTCCATCTTAAGGAAATTAAAATCTGACGGCTTCAAACGTGTGTTTCTAGTCGCAAGGCAGAAAGTAATCAACCATGTGTTCAGCATTGTCCAGAATGGCTCCAAGTATGGCTTGACATTAGAATATATTGAGGAAAAAGAGTCTTCTGGGACAGCTGATTCGCTGAGGCTTGTCAGAGGGAAGATAGCAACAAATTTCCTGGTCATATACGGAGACATCTACTTCACGCTAGGCCTCGAAGAGCTATGGAACGAGCACATAAAGAGAAAAGGCATGACCACACTTTTGCTCACCACAACTCCAGAGCCGACAAAGAAGGGCGTTGTGAAGATAGAAGGCTCGAAGATCCTTGATTTCGTCCAGAAGCCTGAGAAGAGCGAAGTGTATCTTGGATTCTCTTCAATATTTATAGCGCAGCCAGAGATACTTGAGTTCCCTGGAGCAAGCCTTGAGAGAGACGTGTTCCCTGTCCTCGCGAAAAAAGGGCTGTTGAACGGCTATCTCTCGACAACAAAAGTGATGAAAGTCCACACAAAAGAAGATGTAGAGACTATAGCTTCTTCGCAACAATATTGACATGTGTCCCGAAATCAAAGACCCTGCAGACAATCCTGCTTAGGAAATCTGGAAAGAAAAGCACAGACTGCGTCTCATATTTAACGATTGCAAACCCGTGTATCTTCAGCAGCTCTGCAAGCGCCTTGCCTGTAAATATGGACTTGTGGCCGTAGATAGGGTTCTCTCCGTCTTTGCCAAAGAGTGTCCCGACAATCTTCCTAGATGGGTGGAGACAGTTTGGCTGGTATCCTAGAAACAATAGCAGCCTATTATGCAATGCAGCAAGGTTCGTGCTTGAGATAATCAGTACCCCTTCTTTTTTCAGCACACGCCCAACCTCCAATAGGAACTCATCTGTGAAAATCATATGCTCGATAACTTGGTTTGCAATTATGTTGTCATATTTATTAGACAAAAAAGGAAATTTATTGTTAAGGTCGCACTTCTTGGCCTGAAATCCGAGTCTGACGCACTTGTCAAGATTTTCCTGCTTGATATCTGTACACACTACCTCGCCCTTTTCTATTCCGGACAACCCACATATAGAGTTGATTAAACTTCCGTCTCCGCTGCCAAGGTCAAGTGTTCTCCCTGGTTTTAGATAGTATCTCGCTAGATCTGCAATCCTCTCTTGGTTTGCCTGGTTCTGTGTCATTCCTCTCCTGATGAGTTCTGGCATGCGCATTAGAAGCAGTCAGAGAAGCAGATATAAATATCTGCTGGTCTGCCAATAACTTTATAAATAGAGGCTTTTTCTATCTGCATTGGACGGCCAAAGTGGTTGGGTTCCACCTGTTCCCATTTCGAACACAGAAGTTAAACCAGCCGACGTTTCTGGGCGTACTGCACTTTGTGCGGGAGACCAGATTCGCTGTCCTCCTTTTTTTCATACCTTTCTCAAACCAAAACGCACCTTAAGGAATATTTAATAATAAAACTGCATTTATACCCTCTGTGACGCAGGAAGAGCCAGTCTATGGTAAATTAGATTGCGCACTATGCGTCTCATCGGGGGGGTTTTAATGAATCTATTCTTGATTGGATATAGGGGGTCTGGGAAGACATCGACAACCGAAGAAGTGGCCTTGAGTCTGGGTTATAGGTGCATACATATAGATTATGAGGTCGAGTCACGGTTCAAGATCAAGATCAGCGAGTATATTGCATCACATGGATGGGAATCTTATAGGGATCTTGAGACAGAGATATTGCTTTCCTTGCGGTTTGAAAAAGACATTGTCGTAGACTGTAGCGGGGGAATAATCCTAAGGCGCGAGAATGTTGCGTTCCTAAAGAAGCACGGTATTGTTATATGGCTCAGGACCTCACCAGATATACTAAAAGATAGGCTGAAAAGCAGCTATGTGCGACCAGCGATAGAAGGGAAAGATTACATAAGCGAGGTCGATAAAGTCCTTTCTGAGCGAGTCCATAAGTATATCAGGGCCGCAGACCATATAATAGACACAGACAACAAAGCTGTCGCAGATGTTGTAAAGGAAGTATGTTCAATTGAAAAATATGGAAAATGCAACCCTGTGTGTGTCCTGGCGGAAGATGATTTCGGCACACTCGTGTCTGAACTGAAAAAAGCCGAAGAGATATTTGATTTTATAGAAATAAGGCTCGATACTATCAATGGTGTGTCTACAGACCATGTAAAAAAGATACTTTCCCTCAGACAGAAGAAGATGATAATCTCTTGCAAGAGGAAATTGAGACATGGGCTTTTTGTAGGTGAAGAGAAGAAGAGGGTTGCGTTGTATGAAGAAGCAATAAAGAACGACGCTGATTTCATAGACATAGGCATCTCTTCTGGCGTAGCCAATGTGCAGAAGCTGATATCTGAGAAAAGAGAGACAAAGGTAATACTTTCTGAGCATTTTTTTGGAAATACTCCAAACCACTTAGAGAAGGCATATAGCAAGCTAAAGGCGCTTGAGCCAGATTTGGTAAGGATAGCTTGCGATGCCAAATCTGTCAATGATAATTTCAAACTATTCACTCTCCTTGCTGGGAAAAAAGACCTAATTGCATACTGCCTAGGCGGCTCTGGCTCAATTTCCAGGGTCCTTAGTGGAAAATATGGCTCTGTGTTTAGCTATACTTGCCTTGGCACACCAACTAGCCCCGGAATGCTGACGTACGAAGAATTAGGTAGATATAACTTCCAGAAGATAGACCGCAAAACAAAGGTGTTCGGGAACATCAGCGAGAATGCAGAAAAATCCATACTAGTTAATACTTTCAATAAGGTATTCTTGCAAGAAGACATAAACGCTGTGTATGTGCCCTTCAAATTAAGGTCTGGAGATCTGCACGAGTTCATGCATAATTATCGGCAAGGAGAAATATCTGGCGTTGTTGTCTCGACACAGTTCAAAGAACACATATTACGGTTTTTGGATTCTGTAGATGACACAACAAAACAGATAAATTATGTAAGCACAATATTCAACCAAGAAGAGGTGCTTATCGGGCGTAACTTCGATGGTGCTGCAGCTGCAGCCGCGTTGGAGGAAAAAACCGGCCTTAAAGGAAAAAAAGTATTGGTTATTGGTGCAGGAACAACCGCAAGGGCGCTCGTATCTGAGCTATCTGCATTGGGTTCTGAAGTCACGATATGCAACAGGACCAACTCAAAAGCAAAGAACATCTCAGAGACTTTCGCTGTCAATTTCCTTGAGTATAAAGAAAGAAACGCGTTTGCAAAAGACGCGCAGATCATAATCAACGCAACATCTTGCGGATCATCTAGCGCCCCAGAATCTCTCTCGCTCAATTATTTTAGTGACGGTAAGATTTATATGGACCTGTTATATATTCCAAGGATCACAAGATTCCTAGAGAAAGCGAGAGAAGCTGGGTCAACGATAATCTGCGGTGACCGGGTGCTTGCCTGGCAGATAAGGAGCCAGCTGAAATGCTGGACAGGAACGCTTGTTGATGCAGATGTATTGCAAAAGGCAATCAGTGAGTCTTATATGGCTCATGGAAGCAAGTTATAGTCATGGGTGAAATAATGGATACTGAAGAGAGACTTAAGCTGATAGAAGAGGTCGGCGAGGAACTAATCACAAAAGAAGAGATTCTTGAGTTGCTTTCAAAAAAACAGCACTTCATCGCATATGATGGTTTTGAGCCATCAGGAAGGATACATATAGCGCAGGGCCTTGTCCGGGCGATAAATGTCAATAAGATGGTGAAAGCCGGCGCAACATTCAAGATGCTGGTTGCTGACTGGCACGGCTGGGCAAACAACAAGATGGACGGAGACCTAGATAAGATCCAGACTGTAGGAAAATACTTCATTGAGGTGTGGAAAGCTTCAGGGATGGATTTGAAACACGTTGAGTTTGTATGGGCTTCTGAGCTATTGAACAACCGGGAATATTGGAAGACGGTCATGCAGATCGCTAGGAAGGCAACTTTGAAAAGAGTTTTGAGGACAACCCAGATAATGGGGCGGTCTGAATCTGATTCGTTGCAGGCATCCCAGATAATATATCCTTGCATGCAGGCCGCAGATATATATCATCTGAGGGCGGACATATGCCAGCTGGGTATGGACCAAAGGAAAGTGAATGTCATGGCAAGGGAGATTGGGCCAGAGATAGGACTCTATAAGCCGATCATCGTGAGCCACCATATGTTGATGGGCCTCGCGCAGCCTGCCTCTGATTCCTTGGACCCTGTAGAGAAATCTATCTCCATGAAGATGTCTAAGTCAAAGCCAGATACATCTGTATTCATGACAGATTCTGAAGCAGACATCGTAAGGAAACTAGGAAAAGCGTACTGCCCAGAAAAGCAATCAAAAGACAACCCTGTGCTGGAATATTATAGATATATAATCTTTGAGAGATATGATACGATAGAGATAAGGCGGCCGGATAAGTTCGGTGGAAACATAGGAATAGGAAGCTACGCAGAGCTTGAGTCAAAGTATGTAAATGGAGAAATACACCCGCTTGACCTGAAACAGACAGCTAGCAGATACATCAACGAGCTCCTTATCCCTGTGAGAGATCACTTTGAGAAAGACCAGAAAGCAAAGGAATTGAAGGCGATTGTGGAAAGCTATGCTGTCACAAGATAAACGTACAAAGCCAGATGAGACAGATTAATCTTGAAAAAATAGACTTGCTTCTCTTATTTAGTCTAGATGAAAAACCAGACACAAACCTGATTTATCTTACTGGCTATAAAGGGATAGGCATACTTGCAGTGATGAAAAAGAAGAGTGTCCTTGTCGTGCCGGAGATGGAATATGAAAAAGCAAAGAAGACGCCGGGTGTCATGGTTGTCGCCGCTGAAAAAAAGAGACGAATGCTAGAGACCCTGTGTACCCTTTTGAAAACATATAAGGTGCTCCATATTGGAATTGATGAATCAAGAGTGAGTGTCTCTCTTTTCAGAAGATTGAAGAAAAGCATCCCAGGAAGATATGTTGATTTCTCGAGATCTCTTGGAATGACAAGGATGAAGAAAGATGAAGATGAGTATTTTTGCATTAAAAAAGCATGCAACGTGACAGACCTAATCTTTGCAGACATATGTAATAACTTCAATTTCAAAGAAGAGAACGATATAAGAAAATATATTGAACAGGAAGCTGCGAAGAGGGACTGCGATCTTGCTTTCCCTCCGATTGTCGCTTCAGACAAGGCAAGCAGCCAACCGCATTATGCAGGATCATCAAAAATAAAAAAAGGGTTCCTGCTACTGGATTTTGGTACAAGATACAAAGGATATTGCGCAGATATGACAAGGATGCTATATCTTGGAACCCCTTCTGAAAAAGAGCTCTCTGATTATGCGCTTGTGAACCATGTTGTCGATGAATGTGAAAAAGCATCATTGACAAAAAAAAGATACTCCGAGCTATATGCGCTGTCGCTCCAAATACTTGGGAAAAAAGCAAAATATTTTACACATGGACTTGGACATGGTCTCGGTTTAGACATACACGAAGCCCCTTCCTTGGTTGAAGAGGACAAAAACTCTATAGAAGAAGATATTCCATTTACAATTGAACCAGGGATTTATTTTCCAAACAGATATGGAATCCGGATTGAGGACACCGTAATTATCAAGAAGGGCCATTTAGAAGTACTGACAAGATCAAGCAAAAAATTGAAAATTATAGACAATAAATAATAAAAAGTTGTTCCAAAATCTTTATTAATACAATTCCTATTCACCTAATAGATGGACGGTAACAGCAGCAAAGAGACAAATATGGCTTTCTCTTATTCTCCCATCATTTCTGAGTTAGAAGAAGAGAACCGTCTTCTAAAAGAGACAGTAAACCAGCTGAAAAATGAAATAGACCGGTTCAGGACACCCCCCCTAATGGTGTGTGAAGTCCGGGATATAGTTGATCAGAATGCTGTGATAAAAGTTCCCAACGGAAACCAATTCTTTGTGTGTGTCTCTGATTCATGCACAGATGTCGTTGCCGGAGACAGTGTCCTCGTAGAACAGAAAAATCTGAATATAATAAGGAAATTTTCAAGGTCGCGGAGTTTTAATGTGGAGCAGTTTGTTATATTAGAAAAGCCGACGATAACTTTTTCACAGATTGGCGGTCTTGGAAAACAGATACAAGAAATAAAAGAAGTCGTAGAGCTCCCACTTAAAAAACCGCTGCTGTTCAAAAAAGTAGGAATACAGCCGCCCAAGGGGCTTTTGCTGTATGGCCCACCTGGAACAGGCAAGACCTTGCTTGCAAAAGCAGTTGCAAATTCATCAGACAGCACGTTCATTGAAGTTGTCGGCTCAGAACTGGTCCAGAAATTCATCGGCGAAGGAGCAAAGCTGGTAAAAGAGATATTTGAGCTTGCCAGAGAAAAGGGGCCTTCAATAGTGTTTATTGATGAACTGGACGCCCTTGCAGCAAAGAGGATTGAAGTTGGGACATCTGGAGAAAGGGAAGTCCAGAGGACATTCATGCAACTCCTGGCGGAGATAGACGGCTTTGCGCCGCTTGGCAATGTGAAGATAATCGGCTGCACAAACCGGAGAGATATACTCGATCCTGCGATCCTCAGGCCAGGCAGGCTCGATAGGCTTATCAGTGTAGATTTACCAAACAGGGACGGGCTAAGAGAGATATTTAAGATACACACAAAAGACATGTCTCTCGAGAAGATGAACACTGAAAAGCTAATTGAGCAGATGACAGACTTCTCTGGCGCTGAAGTGCGGGCGACATGCACAGAAGCAGGCTATTTTGCAATACGTGAAGACAGGACAAGAGTAAAAGAGTCTGATTTTCTGAAAGCGATAGTGAAGGTCAAAGAAGACGAAGCCAACGAAACAGATGATTTCTCACATATGTTCGGATAGCATTATATATAACGCCTAGTTACTCTCCTTTGTACGTAATGACGATGTGAACAC
>JAAXVZ010000228.1 GCA_013335235.1 Nanobdellota archaeon
CTGCCGATAATAGGTCCATCTGATACGGCAGGAGAGGGCCGGGAACCATAGCTGTGCTCAGGAGATAAGGTGTTCCCAAACATTTATTAACATCCAAGCTTAAATTATCACCATGCCGCTCAAGTCTTTCAAAGCGAATCTTCTGCCTGAGGTGAAAGAGCTTAATCTGCCTGTAAAAAAAAATATACTTTCATCTGCCTATTCCGGAGAGCTCGCTTCAAACATAAAAGGAGGCGGCATAGAATTTGAGGATTATAGAGAATATAGCGTGACTGACGATGCTGCAAGGATAGACTGGAGAGCTTCGAAAAGGTCGCAGAGGCTCCTGGTCAGGGAATACAAGATAGAGGTCAATTTCACTGTCTTTTTCATAATTGATGTGAGCGAGACAATGCTGTTTGGCAGCACCAAGAAACTGAAGTGCGAATATGCCGCAGAATCTATTGCTTCATTATTTCATGGGCTTCTCATGTCTGGAAATGCCGTAGGATATGCCCTCTTTTCAGACCATGTCACAAAGATGCTGAAACCCATGCTTGGCAGGAGGCAATTCCATGTCTTCTCGAAAGATATCTCAAATCCCAAGAATTACGGCGGAAAGAAGGATATAGGGAAGGCGTTCCAGCAGGCTATGCAGCTTTTGGACAGGAAATCTCTTGTGTTCATAATCAGCGATTTCCTTGGGATGGACGATAACTGGAAAGAATACTTCAAGATACTGTCTTCAAAGCATGAAGTCATAGGGATAATGATAAGGGACCCTGTTGACATGGAACTGCCGGATGTGAAGTGCCAGCTGGTCATAGGTGACCCCAACTCCAGCAATACTATGTATGTCGACAGCTCTGACTACAGGAAGATATATAAGGAATACAATGAGAAACAGTATCTTTTAGTGAATGCCCTGTTCCAGCAGAACAGGTCTACATTGATGCTGCTGAAAACCACACAGCCTAGCCTGCATACATTGATGCAGTACTTCAGGAAGAAAGGTGCAAGATGGAGATAGTCTTTGAAAGCCCGGCAATGCTGCTGCTGTTCATCCTGGTTCCAGTCCTGATTGCGCTCCATTATTATTTCTTTGAGCATAATAAGAAGAAAGCAATGAAGTTCGCCAATTTCTCCGCCATGAAAAGAGTGACCGGAACCCATCTAATCACAAAGAACACTGGGCAATTGGCAATTAGGGTTATTACATTAAGCCTGATGATACTTGCTGCCGCAAAGCCGGTATTATGGACAAACGGAGAAGTGTCCAGCTCAGACTATGTGATTGCTATAGATTCAAGCGCGAGCATGCTGTCGACTGATGTCGCCCCGGACAGGATAACTGTGGCAAAGCAGTCTGCGAAATCGTTTATAGACTCAATAGGTGTTTCTGCCAGCATAGGTGTTGTATCTTTTACAGGGACGACTTTCATAAAAGAGCTTCCGACAACAGACACAGGCGCGGTAAAAGGATCTATTGAAAGGATAGAGATAGAGCTTGCAGGCGGTACAGACATAGGCGCTGCCTTGATAACTGCCACAAACATACTCCTCCCTTCGAACGCATCGAAAGTGATAATACTGATAACTGACGGATCTGACACATCAGGCATACTCGTTGATGAGAGTGTCGAAACCTCTCTTGAATACCTGAAAGAGAATCACGTCATCGTGCACGCCATAGGAATAGGCACAGGGAACGCAAGACCAGGATATGTGGAGACAGAAGGGCTGAAAGCTGCCTATGAAAGAGGCACACTGAAGATGATTGCAGACGCGACCAATGGAAAGTTCTTTGAAGTAGGAACAACCGCGGAGATGAGCGCAGCATTCAAGGAAATAAAATCTACATCTACTAAAGGCATGATATCAAGAGATTTCAAAGAGATTCTTGTATCACTTGCGATAATCCTTATACTTATAGAATGGGTCCTGGTAAATACCAGGTTCAGGCCTATACCTTGATCCCTGTGATTGACCTTAGCATGTGCCTTGTGACCTTGATGCTGATTTCCTGCTTTAACGGAAGCCTCTCTTCGACACCGACTATCAGAGGATATGTCCCTATGTGCCTCGCAAAAGTCGTCTTGCCATCATACATCTCAGTATATACATTATTTAGGACTGTCCCTACCGGAACAACACGCGCTAGCATCGGGACATCGACATTCTGCCGTATATCCTCTCTCCATTTCCAGTAGAAACGCTTGTTCTTATGAAGGAACTTGCTCTTGAATTTCTCAGCAAGGTATGTGTTTGGAAGGATTGCCGCCTGCCTGATATTTATCCTCCGGATCATCCAACCGTTGTCAAGGATATTCTTGAATGCGGCCATATTATATTCGTAGGTCTTCTTTGACTCAGCGCCGAGCCCGAAGATGATGTTTATCCCTGGAAGGTATCTCGGCATCCCATTTGGCCCTCTTTCGCTCCCATGCTCATTTATTATCTGTATAGCCTTCATCGCTGTCTCTGGTTGGGTATTGAGCCTGTTTTCCTTCACGACCACAGGATCAAAGCTCTCTACACCGAATGCTGCGATATTTCCTTCTGTGCAATATTTCACAACAGCCCTAGTCTTATCTATCCCGCCAGGAGCGACGACAAAAACAGGATTCACATTATCTATATGCAAGACCTTGATGTCCGGACAGCTCTCCCTAATCTCCCTGAGCAGCCTTACCGGATCTTCTATTGAATAGAAATCGCTCTGTTTACCAAGCCTGAAGTGCCTGCAGCCTAAGCCATACAATGCTTTCACTTCCTGCAGGATGTCATCTGTTTTCC
>JAAXVZ010000229.1 GCA_013335235.1 Nanobdellota archaeon
GAGGACCTCATCAAGATACATGCAGATTTGAAGACACCAATACTTGCCTCTATAGGCACAATAGAGCAGGCAGAGATTTTCGACAGATATAGGGATAGGCTGAATTACTGCTTTGTTGATGTCGGACCTGTGAAGGAATGCAGCAGGGAATCTACTTGTGGATTGCCTATGTCCTTTGATTATCTTGATGCGATGCTTCAAAGGTTGGATCGCTCAGTGCCATATATCCTTTCAGGAGGGATAAGGACAAGTAAAGACAATACAAGCGAGACTATCCTTATTCAAGAGATAATTTCTCACTTAGCTTATAGGCCGCCCATAGGGATAATGGTAGGAAGCCCAATTAGTGCAAAAGAGGGTCCTGCAAGGACTGCTGCAATAGCAGGATATAGGAAAGAATTAAATGAGACATATAAGTGCATTTCTAATAAGTGATTCGTATGCAGCAAGATAAGTAAAAAAAAATCAATAATTGATCTTCTCCTGCTCAAAGAACGCCTGCGGATGCTTGCAGACAGGGCACATCGCCGGAGCTTCATACCCTTCAAAGACATGGCCGCAGTTCCTGCAGACCCATCTTCCTTTCTCATCCTTCTTGAAGACTTCACCTTTCTCTAGGTTCTCAAGCAGGACCCTGTATCTTTTTTCGTGCAGTTCTTCTATCTTGGCTATTGCCTTGAATGAGTATGCGATGTCTGGGAAGCCTTCTTTTGCTGCTGTCGCAGAAAAGCTTGGATAAAGAAGGGAATATTCTTCCTTCTCTCCCTCTGCTGCTGCAAGGAGGTTTTCTTTTGTAGTCCCTATCATCCCTGCAGGGTAGCTGGCAGTTATCTCGACCATCCCTCCCTGTAGGTACTTGAAGAAGATCTTTGCGTGCTCTTTCTCGTTCTCGGCAGTCTCTAGAAATAGCTCTGCCATCTGCTCAAAGCCTTCTTTTTTTGCAACACTTGAAAAATATGTGTATCTCATCCTTGCCTGGCTCTCGCCTGCAAATGCTTTCAATAGGTTCTTTTCAGTCTCGCTTCCTTTTAGTTGTTTCATGTGCAAAGATAACTGCTGAATAAATAAATACTTATCCTAATCCAGGCTAATGTAAATAGATTTAAATAGGAATTAAACTATATATAATATATGGGATTCTTAGACATCTTAAGGAAACTCGGGATACTGAGGAGTGGTGCAGTGAAAGCTACGTACACTAATGCTACGGAAAGGCCGATTGAGCTTCAGGAAGAGGGCGTGTTCAACGCAGAGAAAGACCTTGTCACACCCCCTGAAGTGACAGAAAAAAAGCCTGAGCCTTCAAAGAAAAAGAAGGCTGTCAAGAAAGGAAAAAAGAAACCTGCGAAAAAGTCTGGCAAAAAATGAAAATTCTTTTGTTTTTGCTCATCCTCCTAGTTGTCGGAATATCCCACGCAGTCCTCCCTCCTATCGAAGAAGGATATGATTCCTGGAGCAGCTGCAATGCTGTTTGCAACAGCCAGCACCTGAATTGTGAAAGGGCATGCAGCCAGGGGACAGGAGACTGCACAAAAGAGGAAGATCCTGGTGAATGCGCAGCCAGGCAGAGGAATGAATTTTGGAGCTGTGCACGTGGAGGATGCGATGGAGGCATTGTTTCTTGCAAAGCATCATGCAATAGTTGGACTGATGTCCCAATTGACAAGAGACCTGATGCTGACGCATACAGGAACTGGGAAAAAACTAGGAACTGCAAGGACTCTGAACTAGTTGACGGATGCTGCCCAGGTGAAGAAAAAGCTGATTTTGGGATATGCTGCAAAAAAGGAGAGAAGGCCAGCTATGACAAGGCTGCAAAAAGGCTCTCGTGCGGCAATTCTGCTGATGAGAACGGCGAAGGCTGCCCAAGGTTCTGCTCTGGCAGCATCCTGATGGAGAACGGAAGGAAGGATGCCGGCGGAACGTGCTGGTACAACCCAACAAGGTGCAGCGTCTGTGAATCTGGAACTTGGCCTCATTGCGGAACAACCGAGGAAGAATACGCAAACAACCTGAAGCTTGAGATAACGAAGAAACAGAACCAGCTTCAAGACCTTTGCAGGACATATGCACTAACACCTGAGATCTGCGCAAACCTGAAAGGCTATTCAGATGCGTCAAGCAAAAGGGAACTGCAGGACCTCAACATGGAGTTCAATTTCCGCCTCCTTGATGCAATGAACGAAAAAAAGTACCAGGACTATGAGAAATATAAAAGTGAACTCAGGAATGAGATGTACAAAGAAGAACACAAGGTATTCTCAGACCTCCAGGAGAAATATACAGGAAGAGCTGACCAGTATTACAGCACAGATGAGATGCTGAATCAACTGCTTTTAGCAAAATTCGACAGGGACAACCCTGACTTTGGCGAGGGTGATTTTGCGATAATAACAGACACGCCGACAATATTCAAGGAGATAGGATATTATCTGATAGACAAGAACCTGAAATCTGCAACTTATAATGAAGCAAAAAAGGTAATGAATGAGAACTTCAAAACATACCTGAATGAGAGGATGAAAGGAGAGGACACGGGACTATCTGAGGATGAAGCTCACAAGGCTGCTATCGCTAAAGTTAAGGAAGGGATGAAAGACTCTGAGAAGTCAGGCCTTGTTCCAGGATATGCGCTTGCAGGAACTGTATATGATACAGAGGATTATGGTAAGGTGTTTTCACGGTATTACAAAGGAGTGAAAGCTCAGGTTGATCAGGGCATGATTATGGAATACGATGAAAGATATAAGAGATCGGAAGAGCACAC
>JAAXVZ010000025.1 GCA_013335235.1 Nanobdellota archaeon
CATGCATTGTCCGCAGCCAATACAGCCGAAGATGTATTTTTTCACCCATGAAGTGAAAGGAGATACTTTATATCTCTATTTGAGCCTATCGAACACAGACCTGGTTGAGCACACATATGCAATAGAAAGCTATCTCTCAGACGGGACTAAGGAAGAGGCGGCACAAGATCTTGTTACTGTAGGGCCGGGCATGAGAGAAAACATGACACTCACAAAAAAAGTTTCTGGTCTCTCTGGCAACTATAGCCTGAAGATAAAAGTGTTAAGAGATGACAGGAAGACACCTTATCTTCTGTCAGATACGCTTTTTTTTGAAGGCACAAAAGTCTTTATAGAGTCTATTCCTGAAGAAGAAAAAATCACAGGGCCTATTCCAGAACCAGCTACAGAAACGACGATAGCACAACAACAAATCACAGGAAATGTTGTGTTTGAATCAAAGTCAGAGAAACAGTCTATGCTAAAGACATACCTCTCTGTCGGCGCTGTGGCAGTCTCGCTTTTACTGGCGGCGGGTTTCATAAGGACCAGGGCAACCAAATAATTCAGAGAACTTTTTTTAGCACAGCATCTATATTATGAGCAAAAAAGCAATAAATGTTAATACAGTTTATGTAAGTAATCTTTGTCGAACATCTTTCTGGCTTCCTTATCATATTTCATGAATGCAAGATATTTATAGACTGCAATATCCCTGACAACACCGACAATCTCGCCTTTTTTGTCTTTCAAGACCATCCTGGAGACCCTCTGCTTGTTGAATTGTTCAACCAGTTCATCTATCTCCAGATCCTTATCCACAGATACAACTGGTGACGACATGATATCTTCTGCAAGCGTCTTTTCTACATCTGTGTTCCGTGACATCTGTCTGAGCAGGTCATTGACGGTTATGATCCCAGCGACATCGCCATCTTTCTTCACAAGGATTGAGCCGATATTATTCACATGCAATTTCCTGGCGATTTCTTTGATTGGCTCATTGCTCCTGCAGAAGAAGACTTGTTTTCTTGCGATATCATAGGCTGTCTTCACTATTGACACATTCTCACCCCCACGGACTATCATAAAGCTATAGCGAATAACTATTTATATATTTACATGCTTGTCTTGTTGTGCAAGCAAAGAACCTCGTGGCCGCGATATTTGGTGTTTTTTTAGGAGCACTCCTATCGCTGCTTGTCCTTTTTATATTCTCGGCTTTCTATGGTCGGCAAGCCTTGTTCGGCCAGCATGAAGGAAGGTATATATCTGACTTACACGCAAGGCCAGATCATAACAATGAGGGATTTAGGGACAGGGATTTTTTTATAGAAAAGAAAACTGCCCGCCGGATTGCAATTGTTGGAGATTCCTTTACTTATGGTGTCGGTATTAAAGGGAACGACACGTATCCAAAGCAGCTCGAGACAAATATGGCAGATACTGAGATTATGAATTTTGGGCTATACGGGATAAACAGCCTTGACATGCTCTGGATTGTCAACAATAAAATCACAAAATATGATCCAGACATGGTTATTTATGGTTTTTTTTGGAACGACTTGGTATTTGACAGTAAGAATATTGATTTCATGTTCTGTGGAAACGTTCTTAGCATAAGTGAATGGATATCTGCATTATTCAGCCATACGTTAGATGTATTGGAAAGCAACGGAAAAGTCTTCCAACCAGAGATAGTATATGGTAAGTATGCTGGGAAATCCGGTATAGCCTGTGCATTAAATTCAGTTGAGGAGGCGAACCGGGTTCTTGGCGGAAAGCTTGTAGTTTATATCATACCTAGTTCGGCAACAGCAAATCCAGATGACCTATTTATCCAAGACTTGGTAGAAAAAGGACTCCTGGAACGCAACATCTCCGTCATGACAGGATTTGAAGAAGAATTCTATGTGAGAGCAAACAACACTGATTATTATGTAAGTGCGACAGACCATCATTACAACCGGGAAGGCAACAGGATTATCGCGGAAATACTGCAAACATATCTACGATAGGCAACCTTATAAATTTATTTTCCTTACAACTAATCTATGCTAGATCTCAGCACGCGTCTGCTTTATTACAAGAGGAGAGAAATCCAGACAGAGATTGTTTCAGCTGCAAAGGACAGAGAAGTCGGCATACGGTATCAGGATGCATTTGGCAAGCGGCCAGATATACTGCAATATGAAAATGACGTCTTAAGTTCTGCCAAAAAAGGTGCGACCAGTTTCCATATCTCAGAAGAGAGGTGGGCCAGCCCTATGCAGATATCAACGGATATGAGGAGGACAGAACTAGATGCACTTCGGTCTGGTTGGGATTTGGTGCTGGATATAGATTGCCCGCACTGGGCATATTCTAAAATAACGACATACCTGTTCATAGAAGCGCTCAAGGCACACGGGATAGCCACTATCTCCTGTAAGTTCTCGGGAAACAAGGGATTCCATATAGGTGTTCCATTTGAGGCTTTTCCGAAGGAAGTCAACGGGATACCTATAAAAGATTGGTTTCCAGATGGGCCGAAGAGGATTGCACAATACCTTCTGGATTATATATCTAAGAACTTAATAAGGGTAGAAGACGGGATAGTTGATTTTCACAATGTCCGTAAAACAACCATATCTCTGTTGTCAGGCGAGACAGGTAAGAATGAAGAAGAGCTGTCCCTTACAAAATGTGCTGCGTGCGGAAAAAAATCTGTGGAGTCTCCAGCCATACATAAAATAGAGTTTGTATGTCCAAAATGTACCTTCCGCATGGTCTTAGACAAAGGCTCAGGATTCATGAAATGCCCAAAGTGCAGCGCATTGATGGACAGATTTATACATGAGTCTCCAAGGTGCCCATGTGGCTCAAATAAGACCATGACAGAATTCAACCCGTTGGCAATTGTCGATGTTGACACAATCCTTATCTCTTCCCGTCACATGTTTCGTGCACCATACAGTCTGCATGAGAAAAGCGGTCTTGCCTCAGTGCCGATAGATCCAGATACGGTGCTTGATTTTGAGAAAGAGATGGCTAAACCTGAAAAATGCGTTCCCAGTATAGGGTTTCTATTAAGGGACAAGGCCAGAAAAGATGAAGCGCTTCATTTAATGGTCCAGGCCATTGATTTTAACCCGGTATCAAAGACAGAGAAAAAAGAATACCGCGCGATAGAGGATATAGGAATCGCAATCCCGCAGGAGCTTTTTCCACCATGCATCCTGAAGATACTTGGAGGGCTGGAAGATGGAAGGAAAAGGTCTCTTTTTATCCTAACGAATTTCCTTTCTTCAGCAGGCTGGTCCTATGATAACATTGAGGCAGCACTTCTTGAATGGAACAGGAAAAACAAAGAGCCGTTAAAAGAGAGCATCATTATAAATCAGGTCAGATACCATAAGACAAGGGGTGAAAAGATGCTGCCGCCGAACTGCAGGTCATATTACCAGGATTTTGGAACATGTTCCCCTGACGCGCTCTGCATCAGGGTCAAGAACCCTGTCCAGTATGCAAAGGCAAAATCGCGGCACCTCATGAAACCTAAAGGCCGGATACTCCTGACGGAAGAACAAAAAAAGATGAGGAAGGAATACAGGGAAAGATTAAAAAAGGAGAGCGCCTCAATAGGAGAAGATGAAGCTAAAGCGTAAAGACCACAAAGGAGAGAACGGGCGCGTCCTTGTCATTGGCGGAAGCAAAGACTATGTTGGGGCGCCGGCGCTTGCAGCGATGGCTGCATTGAAGACAGGCGTTGACTTGGTGACCGTGTGCGCTCCTGAGAAAGTCGCGTGGACCATAAATTCTTACAGCCCGGACATAATCACAAAAAAATTCCTTGGCGAGGAGCTTAATCTTACGCACTGCAAAGATATCATCGCCATGTCTGAAAAGGCAGAATGCATTGTAATTGGGAATGGTCTTGGCCTAAACAAGGATTTTGTATTAAAGCTTCTCCGGGAGATAAAAAAGCCTTTTGTGATAGATGCTGATGCAATAAAAGTAATAAGCTTAGAGGTCGCAGAAAGGTCTATTATAACACCGCACGCAAAAGAGTTTGAGATACTGTATAATAATACTGTAAAAAAAGAGCCTTTTGGAGTGAACACAGAAGAGAACATAAAGAATATACAGAAGTATATCGGTACGAACATAATGCTTCTAAAAGGTCCGATTGACCATGTTTTTTCTAAAGATAAAAAGTATCTCAACAAGACCGGCAACAACTCCATGACCATCGGTGGGACAGGAGATGTCCTAGCAGGTCTCTGTGCGGGATATGTGGCTCAGGGCGCTGACCTGTATGATGCAGCTGTCCAGGCAGCATACGCAAACGGGAAATGCGGTGAATATATGTACAGGCAAAAAGGATATGGATATACTGCATCTGAACTGGCTAGTGAATTGTGGAGATTTACCCGGTAGCATTATTATTGTCTTGCAGCAATCACTCCAAAAGCATGTGTGACAAACAACATATGTTCTCTTGTGTTATCCTCTGCGCTAGTTTCCATATGCCCTGCTTCATGAATATATCTGTCTGCAAGGGCTATTTTATCTTTTAGGTAATCTCTTTGTATTCCAATTATGTTCTTTCCTGATCCATTCGCTGCAGCATTAGGAGGAACATATACTGCAGAATTGCTTTGGAGAGGCATGCCGGTCTCTTTTAAAATTGCATGATCAAAGACCCTTATATCATATGGTTTTGTGACACCGACATCTTTGCCAAGTTCTTTTAACCATCGCAACATTTCTCTTTCCTTATTATCCAATGCTCCTGAAGAAACCCAAATATACTCTGTATTATCACTCTGAACAATATTATCTGCAGATTTTATGCCCGTATTATACATCATAAACCTTTTGACATAAGGGGTTAGGCGGATTGTCCTATATCCTAATAATTCTGCTTCGCTATTGATCATAGAATCATCTGATGCCAGAACAGATAGTTTTCCATATAAGTCGTAGAAACTCTCCTCCCAGCTCGCATGATTTTCAAAAGAAAACGAGAGATCATTTAGTGCCTCAAACTCAAGGAAAGGATTTTTATTCGATTCAGCTGCTTTCAATATCTCTTTGCATACTTTTTTCTCATTGCATTTTGACAGCAAAGCGCCAATTTCTTGAAGTAAAGCAGTATGGTCTGAAAACTGCCTGTCTGGTGATATCCTCTCAGAACCGGAATCGTAGGAAAATAATGAGGATATTTCTTCAATAAATACATTTTTTACAAAAAGTGCTTGTTTTTTCACATGCGGGGTTGGTGCAAGGGTAATAATCTGTGAAGTATATTCTTGGTCTGGGAGAGCTAGACTAAAATGTGATTGATATCCTCTATTGAAAAACAGGACTTTTGTACCAATGGAAGCAATATGTTCTGTAAGTTGCTCTCCGGGGGAATAGATTAGTGTCCTGGATCCCTTTATTTTTTCTCCGCTTTCAATCTCAAAACACAGCCTTTCCATGTCTACGCCATCTATCTGTATCTTTTTTCTATATGGTGTTGCTATCCAGTCTCGTGACATATACTTGAGTTGGACCCCATTTCTAAGCGCTGTTGCGGCAACTAATTTAAGTCCTTCACCCCATTGGCCGACAGAACCATCTGATTTGCTTTTTGTCGAGAAGAGGACAGATAAAAGCCGATAATCATAACCAGGCCCGTCATCTGCGAAAATTACTTCTTCTAATCCTCTTTCAGGACGATTGAAGTCAAAGAGGGATTCTCTACCACCTTTTTTAGATAATACAACCGCATTCTTCCCTTTTGAGTCTTTTGGTAAATGGTTTGAGATACCATCAAGCGCAAGCCGGTCTAGTCCCCAAGTCCATGCACGATAATCTAATGTAAGTGAGGTCTCTATGTTGTCGAGCATAGGTGCTGTTTAATCAGTTTATTTATAAAATTTATTATTTTTATTACTTATTGGTGGTGTTTTATGTCCTTTATAAATACATTTATAAATAGTATAACGTTTCTTTATAAATAAACTATATTAGGGGGTGTATTTATGGTAGATAAAGAGAAGAGCAATGACACTTCTAAAGCTACAAAAGGAAAGAGCACAGATGTAGCTCTGAAAGGCAAGGGAGCAGAAGCTGCTGCTCCAAGAGGGAAGACAATAGAGGTTGTGAACATAGTCGTCTCCACAAGCCTTGAGCATGATATACCGCTTGAGAAGATGGCAGCGACACTCTCAAACACAGAGTATAACCCAGAGCAGTTTCCCGGACTTGTGATAAGGATAAGGGACCCAAAGACCTCTGCGTTGATATTTTCATCTGGCAAAGTCGTCTGCACAGGCGCCAGGAGCATGGAGAAAGTCGAGCAGTCTATTGATAAGATCATCAAGAGCTTAAAGAAGATAGGCATCGATATCACGATCAAGCCGAAGATCTCTATCCAGAACATCGTAGCATCAGGAAGCGTCGGAATGGATCTGAACCTGAATGTGCTTGCGATGAAGCTAGAGAATACAGAATATGAGCCAGAGCAGTTCCCAGGCCTTGTATACAAGCTGGATGAGGCAAAGGCAACGTTCTTACTATTCTCAAACGGAAAGATTGTCTGCACAGGTACAAAGTCAGAAGAAGAGGTCCATAAGGCATTGGACAAGCTCATAGTTAAACTTAAAAGGGTTAGTTAATTTTATTTTTTTTAAATATGGAGCCAGCTGCAGCTATAAAGAAGTTTCAGGAATTTCTAGATAAACATTATCTTACAGAGCTGGCAGAGAAATCAAGGAAAGGCGAGAAATTCATTATCATAGATTTTGGCAAGCTATCTATGTTTGATCCTGAGCTTGCAGACTCTCTCTTTGATGAGCCCGAAGACATATTGAAGGCAGGCGAGCTTGCGATAGAGCAGTTCGAGCTGGAAGGCGACCTGAAGAACTTCAAGATCAGGATATCCAATCTTCCAGAGAGCATGGAGATCATGATCAAGGATATCAGGAGCGAACACCTCAACAAATATCTCTATATAGTGGGGCTAGTCAGGCAGAAGTCAGATGTCAGGCCGCAGGTCATCAGCGCAAGGTTCGAATGCCCTAGTTGTGGAAATGTCATAACTATCTTGCAACTAGACCAGAAATTCAGAGAGCCTGACAGGTGCGGCTGCGGCCGAAAAGGCAAGTTCCGAACGCTTTCTAAAGAGCTTGTAGATGCCCAGAAGATTGTTCTAGAAGAGGCACCAGAGGATCTTGAAGGCGGAGAGCAGCCTAAGCGCATGGATATATTCCTCAAGTCAGACCTTGTTTCTCCTCTCTCTGAGAAGAAGACGAACCCAGGAAGCAAGGTACTGGTATATGGCATACTAAAGGAAGTGCCAATCCCTGCAAAAGAAGGCGGCAAGCTCACGAGGTTCGATCTCATGGTCGAGGCTAATTATGTCGAGCCGATGCAAGAGGATTTCATGGAATTCAAGATAGATCCAGAAGAGGAGAAGAAGATTTTTGAGCTCGCTGCCGACCCGAAGATATTCCAGAAGCTCCTTGACTCCCTTGCTCCGACAATCTATGGCCATGACAAGATCAAGGAAGCCCTGATATTGCAGATCATGGGCGGCGTCAGGAAAAAAAGACAGAAAGGGAGCACCCTAAGGGGCGATATCCACGTACTGTTGATTGGAGACCCAGGAGCAGGCAAATCCCAGTTATTGAAGAGAGTTGCACAGGTAGTCCCAAAGGCAAGATATGTGTCTGGAAAAGGTGCATCAGGTGCAGGTCTGACAGCGACAGTCGTGAAAGATGAGTTCATCAGGGGATATGCGCTAGAAGCAGGGGTCCTGGTTCTCGCAAATAGAGGACTATGCTGTATTGATGAGCTCGACAAGATGACTAAGGAGGACAGGAGCGCAATGCATGAAGCCCTTGAGCAGCAGACAATCACTATCTCTAAAGCAAATATCCACGCGACACTCAGGTCTGAGACAACAGTCCTTGCAGCAGCAAACCCAAAATTCGGAAGGTTCGACCCGTACGAAGTCTTGGCTAAGCAGATAGACCTTCCAAGCACGCTTATCAACCGATTTGACCTGATTTTCCCAATTAAAGATTTGCCAGATACAGCCAATGATGAAAAGCTCGCAGCATTTGTCCTTAATCTCCACAAAGACTCGAACGATATAAAATCGGCGATTGATACAGACTTCCTGAAGAAATATTTTGCATATGCGAGGCAGAATGCCCATCCTGTTTTGACAGAAGCGGCATTGCAGGAGATAAAGGCATATTATGTCAAGATGAGGGGATCTGGGTCAGAGAGCGAGGGGGGTGTCAAAGCCATACCTATTTCAGCAAGGCAGCTGGAAGCATTGGTAAGGCTCGCAGAGGCATCAGCTAAAGTCAGGCTCGCAAAGACCGTTGAAGTAGAAGACTCCCAACGCGCGATAGACCTTGTTCACTATTGCTTAAGCCAGATTGGCCTTGATCCACATACTGGGAAGTTTGACATAGACAGGATAGGTTCCGGCGTTACAGCATCAGAGCGCGGCCATATCAGCGTTATCAAAGAAATGATAAATGAGCTTGAATCAAAAGGGATAAAACCCATAAAGCTTGAAGACATATTCATCGAAGCTGCGGCAAAAGGAATAGCAGAAGATAAAGTGATAGAAGTTATAGAGAAACTAAAGAGGTCGGGTGATATATATGAGCCAAGAAAAGGCTACGTCTCAAGGATTTGAAAGAAGGCCCGCGGTACCTGTATTTATCTCAGATATTTTGCAATCTACGTATATTCAGAGGCCTGGTGCGGACCCAAGCGGTATACTGACAAAATACGGGGAGGTATCACGGGCCAAGATCATGGGTGTAGTTGTATCCAAAGAAGACCCAAAGCAGTGTGTAGTAGATGATGGATCAGGCTCTATTATCATCCGGTCTTTTGATAGGCCTATAGATGTGTCTCTCGGCGAAATTATTATGGTCATTGGAAGGCCGAGGGAATGGGAATCATCAAAATATCTCGCACCAGAGATAGCAGAAAAAATAGATAAGCAGTGGATTGAGGTGCACAAGCGTGAGATTAGGCTGAACCAGCTCACCACTGCAGTGAAACTTCCTGTGGCGCATGATGAACCCGAGTTCGAGCAAGCGGACTTAGGACCCTACCAGAAAATCCTGAATGTTATTGCGATCCTAGATAAAGGGAACGGTGCAGATATCGATGAAATAATCTCCCATGTCAAGATAGATAATTGCGAGGCGATAATCAAGTCCTTACTCGAGGCAGGAGAGATATTTGAATTCTCGCCGGGCAAGGTCAAGCTTCTCTAGCAATTAAAAGAAAATCGGAGTAACCCAGACTTCTAATACCGCAGCCAGTACCAGAATAAGCAGGCTCAAGGAGACAAGCACAGCAGAGTCCATGACAATCTTCTCAAAACTCTTTGTCCCGAAGTCATGCCTTATGGCTGCAACAGAAATGATTCCTCCTGCAAGACCTGCGATGAAATAAGCGACTATTTCTGGGATGCCATGTATAGAATATTTAAGGAGGCCGATAGAGATAACTTGGAAATAGTTTGCAGCAACCATAAAATTCATCTCTCCTGCGACCTTGTATATCTCAGTCCTTATGAAATCACCGATTGCGACGCCGATCACAGAAGCGTTCCAGGTAAGGATGAATATCGCTCCTATACCATAGATGAATGAGAAAAGGATGCAGAATATCAATACCTTCAGGTTGTTCGAGAGAATCATGGAGAAGACACCGAAGCTCTGGCTTACCTGGCCTGTAGCATTCCCTCCTCTCAAGTCGAGAAGAGTCCCTATCTGGACATTGAACAATTCAGTGATCATCTTGTTTGGCAATATGACAAACCAGAGGCTGTATGCAAGGGTTGCGCCAAGGAAATAATACATGAACACGCTAATTGCCCGGGAGTGCTCGACCAGCAGGCTTTTCTCGGACATATCTTCCAGGTCCTTGTGCTCTTCCATCTTCACTATATTATATATGAGCGGGATTGCAGCCATCGTTGTAAGGAATACATGTATCAGCGAGGCGTGCTCAGCAAAGATCCAATATCCGAGAAACAATCCTAAGGTCGCATAAAGGAAACCATTGAAGAGAAGCACGCTAGGATGAGCTTCTGCCTTAAGGGGGTTTACCAGAGACTCAAGGACCATATAACACTCAGCCATCTGTAAGGTATATAAAGGTTGCTTTTTTA
>JAAXVZ010000026.1 GCA_013335235.1 Nanobdellota archaeon
TCACACAGAGCCCGACGCCGAATTTCCGCCCTTCCATTGCACATTCCCTGAAGACCTGGGTGGAGGACCCGCCGCTCGCAAGCACCCTCTGTGCCTCTTCTATCGTGATCAGAACCTGGTGGGAGGACTCCTGCCGTTCGTCAATACCAAATCCACGGGCCTCGGAGCGGTGCCGTTCCATGATCCTGCGGGTGATGATCGAGAGGACGAAGAGCTCGCTTCGTTCGCTCATATCCGGGATGTCGACAAGCACGACCCGGTTCTCGTGAAGGTTTTTGATAATTTCGGGCCTCATACCAATACCATTATCCCTGACTATTATGCTGGCCGTATGATTGGATATCTGGGTGGTAACTTCAATGGTCCCGTTGATATGTGTGAATTTTATAGCGTTCCCTAAGAGATTGTACAGTATCTGTTTTATCTTGGCCTTGTCGGCCAATAGAGTTTCAAGTTTCGGATCCCTGCTGACGCTTATACTGATCTCCTTCTTCGCTGCAAGAGGCTGTACTAAAGCTATCATTTCTTCAAGCATGGAATCCACAGGAATGCATTCGGGGAAAAGTTTCATTTTCCCTGCCTCTACTTTAGAGATATCCAGTATGTCATTTATCAGATTGAGCAAATGTCTACCGCTATTTGAAACGTTCTGTATATAACGGACTTGTTTTTGATTCAGTTCACCAAAATATCCTTCCATTCCTATCACCTTCATTTTACTTTATTATGTTGCAAGCTACCAAAATCAACTAGAATTCATTGCCAGATGCAATTCTTTAATTTGCTTGAAGCCATACTCAAAAGGAGAAGAGGGATATACTTAATTATTCTGTCATAAATAAATAATTTTATTAATTAAAGTCATTTTTATATAAAATATGTCACAATTAGAACAGAACTTCAGGGAGTTCCTGACAAAAAGACCGGAGATAGAGAAATGCTATTCAGAAGGCCTTATCAACAGGCAGGCCCTTGCCAGATATATAATTGATAATAAGCTTGCGGACACCAGTCAGGCAGACGCGACTATCGCCATGCTCCGCCGATTCCAGTTCAGAAAACCTCTGGCGCAGGCAGATGTCTTCCGGGAGATGAAGACCAGCATAAAAGACGGTCTTGTCATAGTGAATTACCAGAAGAGCGAAGAACTGCTCCACGTCCTCGGGAAACTATTTTCGCAGACAAACTACACTGTCTCAGAGACATTGAAGATAATTGTAGGCACAGAGAACGTAACAATTATTACAGACAAGGCAAGAGAGCCGAAGCTTGACTTCAAGGTTTTGCATAGGCTCTCGGAGATATCTGAGATAAGCCTCCAGTTCCCCAAGAGAGCGATAGACACGAAAGGTGTCCTCTCAGCACTGACAACAGAGCTTTACATGCATGACATAACTATCTCTGAGTTCATCACAGCCTCGAGCGAGCTGCTCCTTTATGTAAAAGAGCCTTTAGTTATCAAGGCTTATGAAGTGATAAAAATGTTGAAGGCTAATTGAGGTCTTTTCTTATCTTCAGTATCACGCCAAGCTTTTCAGTGAGCGCTTTTGCTTTTCCCTCATTGGCAAAACCTGAGACAAAGCTGCCGTAGGTGATGATGCCTTCATCAGCGCAATCCTTTGCAAACCGCAGCATCTTCTCATAGGCGTCAGGGAAAGCAGGTTTGCAGGTCTTATCATACTCTTCTTTGCTCGTAGCATTGAGTGAGATGTTTATTTTTTTCAGGCCCGCAGATTTCAATTCCTTTGCAACCATCCTGTCAGGATAGATGCAATATGCATGGCCGCAGGTATTCAGCCTCGTGTCTTTTTTAGGGAAAGCTCTTAGCACTTCAAGGATCACATCCAGTTTCAGGGTAGGCTCTCCGACACCGCAGAATACCAGTTCCTTGTATCCTTCTTTCTTCTTTACTTCAGATATTATCTCTGCTGCAGTCGGTTCATATTTTAATTTCAGATCTGCATTGACTACCTTCTGAAGATGCCCTTTATCGCAGAAGGCACAATGATTTGTGCATCTGTTTGTGAGATTTATGTATAGGTTGTCGCCGAAGCTATAGGTTATCATCTTCTCTTCCCGAAGAGCAATGTCCCAAGCCTTACCATATTTGCTCCTTCTTCTATCGCAATCTTGTAATCTGAGCTCATACCCATTGAAAGGAACTCAAAGTCAGGCGTTTTCTCCCTCTCATAGATTTTTTTCATTTCTCTGAAATACTGCCTCGAGGCCTCAGGGTTTTCAGTATATGGTGGGATTGCCATAAGCCCTTTAACCATGACATGAGGCAATTGCTTTATGCTTTCCAGTGTTTTATGCAATTTGTCTTTTATGATTCCGGCTTTTTGCGGCTCTTCGCCGATGTTGACTTCAACCAGGATATCCTGCTTTTTTTTGATAATGCCCGCCTGTCTGTCAATCTCTGCAGCGAGTTCAAATGAATCAACAGACTGGATGAGGTCAAACATAGAGACCGCTTTCTTGACTTTATTTTTCTGGAGCTTCCCTATGAAATGGAACTTCACATTTTTCTCTGCAAATAAAGCACGGAGCTGCGCATACTTCACATCAGCTTCCTGTATCCTGTTTTCACCTATGTCTCTTATTCCGTCAGCGATAGCTTCTTGTATCTCTTCAATGGAGCGAGTCTTAGTAGCGGCAACTGCTACCACTGGCAGTATGCTATCCCTAATTTTTTTTGCATCCATAATATCCAGATAATAATGAGAAGATAAAAAAATATTCAATATTCAGGCATAACTACTTTAGGGTTCTGTCTTTCTACCTCTGGCGCAAGGTAAAGCACACCCAGGAGCAGCGGCCGCTTCTTTGTCAGGAAATCCAGCCATGTGTCTGAGCTTCCTGGGACATTTCTCTGAACTGCTTTTGCCAGCTCCTTTTCTGCAGATGCAAAGTACGCGGTGAATCCTGCAGTATCCTCACTATACTGTCTCTCTTTTGTTCCCCAGTGCGGGATTGTCACCCATGAATAATCTGGCATAGGCATCAACTTTGCATTAGAGACACCAAGGCTGGCAATTCCTTCTAAGGCATTAGTCAGATGATGCATGTCAGTATCTGCCTGAAGGAAGAAACCTATACGTTCATCAGGTATTGCATAGATGTCTGACTCACCAAGTTCAGAAATGCCTTTCATATACAATCCAAGGTGGTCATAGACAGCAATGGCATTTGCAAGGGCAATCGTCCCAAGAGTATTCCTTGCTCTGGCCAAAGGCATTGTTGCGTAGTCTATCCGATATTCTTTCAGATATTCCCGGACAGAGCCTTCCAGGCCGTCTTTCTGGAGGGATATGGCCTCTTTTGCTCTACTGACATGGTGCATCGCTTCCTTGGCCAGCTTTCCAAGGGCAACAGCTTTCCCGTCTCCAGACCTTATCCGTATTGCTTCTTCGTAGTCCATTTTTCTCACCCCTTAGTAATATTAAGGTGGCTCTATATAAAAACTTTAACATAAAAGACGAGAAAATCTCAGTTTTCTGGTTCTATAAATGACAGGGAACATAACCTCTTAATTATCTCCCTTGCTATCTCCCTTGAATGGGGGTAAGCAGCGATTGCTATTGTCATGTGGAAGCAGTTCCCTGTCTCTGTCAGCAAATATCTGTCCTGAAGCAATTCATCTTTGTCCAGTCGCATGAAGAAATGCAGGTTTGAGTCCAGCCTGCTTTCAAGCTGGGAAAGAAGAGTTGATCTGTCTTCCTGACTGAGCCGGGTGAAGAGGTTCTCCAGGACAGGCCTGATATGCCTTTCTTTAGATATATTAACTTTCAGGATGTGTATCCTCTTATTTTCAAACCCTTCTGCAGACCGAAGGTCAATTGCAATTTTCTCTTCCTTGAAATCAAGAGGGAACAGCATCTTTATCTTTGATATGATCCCTTCCTCGTCCTCTCCTTCCCTTGAGAACACACGCATCTCGACAAAATGGGCGTATCGCATTTCCAGGAAGATTAATTGAATCAATATAAACATATTTTTTCTAGGCAGCCATACTTAGGTTTATATATTAATCCACTCAAGGAAGAGACTAGCATGGACTTTATTGAGAATAAATTTTATAGAGGTGCTGTAACATGCAATTACATAATCTGCGGGAAAGGAAAACCTCTATTATTCCTGCACGGGGGAGGGACAGAGGCAAGGACATATCCTGAGATAATAGGGCTCCTTTCTCAGTCATACAAGGTCATCGCCCCAGACCTGCCAGGGTTTGGCAGGTCTTCAATGCCTGAGGGGATATGGTCATTTGACGATTATTCTGAGTTTGTCGGTGCGCTGCTGTCACATCTCAAAATAAAGTCAGCTATCGTGGTTGGCTATTCATTTGGGGCAGGTGTCGCGGTTTCACTTGCATCCAGGTCTCGGAAAGTGAAGAGCATTATCCTTCTCAGCCCGCCTATGGCTACGGGGAGGCATGTCGACAAAAAATGGATAATGCACACTGTTATCTCAGAAGCCGCCAGGAACATACTTCTTATTAGGAGCATGCGACAGGCTAGGATGTTTTTTAGAGTGGCAGCAGACTTCATCTCAAATGTTGTTCAGAGAAGGCATAATCTGCAGTCTCTTCAGGATAGTGTGATCAAATGCCTGAATGGCTGCGAACTCCGGATGCCTGAAGATATCCCGACGCAAGTGATAATAAGCAGGGAAGACAGGATATTTTTTTCACAAGATATAGAAAATGCGCTCAGGAATCGGTGCGAGACCAATCTGACTTATACTGATGGGCCGCATCTCTGGGTTGCTCTTTATCCTGAAAAGGCAGTGAATCTCCTCAACTTTGCGTGACATATATCCTCGCCGCAAATTATTGGATAAACTATATAAATCCCTGTCTTTTACAGATTTCCATGTTATTCAGGGCTCTTGGTACCGGTGACGCAGTTGGCGTCTTGATATTGCTTGGTGCAGCGATACTGCCATCAAAGCTGCTCTTCTGGGCAGCCATGTATTTTATGATCAAGGGACTTTTCTTTATCTGGCTCTCCAGGGATATAGCAAGCTATGGGGACTTTATTGCAGGATCCTATATGTGGATACTTTCGCTTGGAATATCAATACCTTACCTTCATCAGGTAGTGATATTTTATCTGCTGCAGAAGACCATATTGACTTTCATCGCAATAGCTTTCCATGCGATGGTGTTCTATTATGATAACAAGGAGGATTTTCCTTCTTTTCTCCGATAATTATTTTAATGACCCTTCTTGATTAATCTATATGGAAAAAGCACTTGCGTTGGATATAGGTGGAACTAATTTTAGGATTGCGGAAGTCAGGCTTGAAAAAGGACTTCCGGTGGTCATAAAAAAAGATATAATCCCTACAAAAAGCATCAAGAATGTATCTTATGTGATAAACAAGTTCAGCAAGGATACAGAGGTTGCGTGCATTGGGTTCGCCGGTCCTATTATCGGCAGCCATGCCAAACTCACAAATGAATCTCTCGAAGTAGATATTGAGCAGCTGAAAAAAGAGACACGGCTCACAAAGATTAAACTTATCAATGATTTCCATGCCGTGGGATATGGTATCTCGGGAATCAAGAAATCTGAGCTTGTCTGCATAAACAAAGGTGCGGGATTCGGCAACGATGTAAAGATGGTTGTCGGTCCAGGGACAGGTCTTGGCAAGGCGTATGTGATAGGTAGTAATGTATATCCCTGCGAAGGAGGCCTGACAACTCTTGGAATAGAAAATATAGATGATTATGCCATATTGGATTATTTAAGGAGCAGATATAATGGGCCGGTCTATTATGAGGATATAGTCTCTGGCCGCGGGCTTATAGACATATACAACCATCTAGAAATAAAATCTAATCTGGAAGTCAATTTCAAGATCAGGTCCTTGATATTAGAAGAGCCTGTGAACAAGGCGAAACTAATAACCAAATACAGCTCAAAAGACAAGCTTTGCGATATGACCCTTAGGATATTCACAAAATTTTATGCAAGGTTTGTAAGGGATTCAGCATTGAACCTGATCAGCTCAGAGGTGTATCTGGTCGGCGGGATATCAGAGGCAATCAGGCCATATCTTGACAAATATTTTATGGAAGAGTTCCAGAGGCACAGGACATATTCAAGCCTGCTCAGGAAGATCAATGTCTGTGTTATAGCAAACCAGGATATTGGGCTGCTAGGCGCAGGGGCTGCTGCGCTCAGTTAAATCCCTTTGCATACTTCATGAGAAACGCAATCATTACAGCATGCAATAAAAGATACGGGGAATTCCTGATAAGGTGCTGGTTAAAGTCCTTGTTGGCCAAGACAGACACAACAAATATTTCAATAATTGTTCTGGATTATGGGCTTACAAATGACCAGGTAAAGGCACTTAGGTATAACAATATAACCGTAGTCAAGGAAAGGAAAGACGGGGCAATTGTAACGATAAGGCTGCGCGATACAGCAAAACTACTTAAGAGAGAAAAATTTGGAAAAGTCCTTCTCTGCGATGGAGGCGATATCCTCTTCCAGGAGGATATATCTCCTATCTTTGAGAGAAGCGATACTCAGGTTGCAGGAGTTGCCGATGATTATTATGTTGCGTTCGAACGAAGGTTTCCGGCGAGCACATTTTCTGTTCCATATAGCCAGATAAAAAAGGTGATGCGCAACAAAAAAAGCGTCAATGCCGGATTCCTGACAGGTCCTAGTGAAAAAATGGCGTGGATATGTGAGACAGCATATTCCATGATAAAAAATAAGAAGATATACGGTCCTGACCAAGTGGTGATTCCATTCTTACTATATTCTTACGGGTTCAGGAAATTGAACAGGACATATAATTTCATACCCGCAATGAGCAAAAAAAGGTTTTACATAGAGAATAGCGAATTCTATTTCATGAATAAAAAGAAAATAAAGGTTGTACATAATACAGGAGGAATATCTGCGTTCAGGATAATAAAGAAGTTTGGATATGGTCCTGGTTGCAATATGCTGGACACCATAAACTATGCAATCCAGAAGAACATATACCGTGGGCTTGACCTCATCTATTCAAGAAAGCTAGATATTATCTCTAAGTAGGGATATGTAATCTTCCCATGTTCCAGTATCTGTAAAACTAATCTCATGGAGCTCTACTCTTTTCCTGCTGAATATCGCATGCTTTATTATATTGGTTGTTGTATACTCGCCTTCGCTTGCCTTTGAAATTCCTTTTCCTTCTGCCAGGAGGGAATTTGAGGCAATCATCGCGCCAGACTTTGCCAGATTACCATAACTGGCGTCTTTTGGCTTCTCAACTATATCTACTGGCTTCCCGGAACTGTCTGTTTTTAATATGGCATATTTATGTGTGTTTTCCACCGCACCTACGCCAACCAATATGTCCGGGTTAGATCTTAGGAATTCATCTGTCAGCCTTTTTATCTCTTTGTCGCTTCTGAAGAAATTGTCAGAGTCCAGCACCAGGATATCCTCTTTTTTAAAAAAAGCTTCTGCGGAAAATAGTGCACCTGCATTTCCGTCCAGTCTCTCTTGCCTATAATATGTCAGCCTACAAGAATAGGCAGATCCGTCACCCAGATACTGCTCAATCATATCCCCTTTGTATCCGATGACAATGGCTATATCTCTTATCCCTGCATGTATGACCTGCCGGATGAGCCGCTCGATAATCGTGGCAAACATACCTCTCGCATTTGTCTCAATCGGCATAAGTGGCTTTGGCACAAGCCTTGTGTAAGGCAATAGCCTGGTTCCTTCTCCAGCGGCAAGTATAACTGCTCTCATTTTTCCTTTAGTATCTCCGGATGATATCGTGACAGCCATTCATTTAGCCGTATTATTCCTGTTGCATAGCACATGACTGCTTCTGACTTGACTTTCAGATGGAATGGGATCATTGTCAGGTAAAGCATCGCTTCAGTGAACCGCGCTCTGTATTCAAGATCCCCAAACCCGGTGAACTTCTCTTTTATAAGAGACTCAACATACTTGCTCCATGTCCTGAACTTCTCAACCTGGCCCTGGTCCAGGAATGCGAACTCTATCTCGACATCGCCGTGGATATTTAGGAATAACGAGTATTGGTGTTTTTCAATCAATGAGTAATAGCTGTTTAAATCGTGGTAAATCTTTGCGATGTCATATGCGACATCAAAATACATATCACCATACGGGCTTTTTCCCCTGCAGTCTATTAGTACCATGCTCTTGTAGCTTATTCCGCATAATATGTTGTTGCAGTGCAGGTCACCATGTGCATAATATATCCTGTCCGGTGTCAGCCTTGCCCTGATGCGCTCATTTCCAGTGATTGCCGGAAGTACCTTGCCAAGGTTTGCGTATCGCCTGCCGTTTACCAGAAGCGTATCTGCAGTGATGACTTCTTTCAGGAAAGGGGCCATCTGGACTGTCTCAGATATCCGCTTCTTAAGTTTTGAGAAATGGCTCTTCTCAACAAAATCCGCTGGGGCAGGCTTTGAGTTTTCCTGTGTGTACAGGCTGTCCAATAGCACCTGGAACAGATGCTGCCACCGCCGTTTTAATATGAATCCTGGATTTAGGTTATTCAGTGTCACTTTCCTCAGGTTCGGATAAGTGTAATATTTCATCTTGACAAATACCTTTCCGGGCTTGATTGAATAACTGTCTATCTCCGGGAGGTATTTTGAAAGGGGAGTGTCCCTGAATTTCAGATACCACCTTATCTCATCGACAAGCTTGTCTTCTCCTTCTTTCCTTGCTTTTTTTATTATATATTTTCCCTGCCTCTTGAAATCCGTAAACGATGCGCCAAGATCATTGTGTATCTTGTCTGTTATCAATTCATCAAGGAAATATGCATCGACAAAATCCTGGACAAGCGTCCTGTTCTGCTTTAGAAGCTCGACAGCGCTTTTTTGGATGCTCTTGACCTTTTTTTTAATATTATTAGCCTTTAGCTTAAGCTTCGCCATGCCCTCTAGTGATAGTTTTATATTTATATCACTTTTTATTTTAAGGTATGTATAATGGAAAAGGCCTGATATTCTATGCAGATATAGGCCATGGATTCAGGTCTCCTGCAGAAGCGATATCAAAGGCCTTGACACAATCTGGTTTTGATTCAAGGGCTGCGAATTTCTTTCTGGAACTAAAAGCAAAGGCAACAGAGGATATTTTAAAAAATTCTTGGAAATTGCTGCTGAACGCAGGGAACCTGTTTGATATCCTCTTCCCTGTTACCAACACATCAGCAATCAAGCCCTTTGAGAAGCTTTTCTATGCTAGACACAGGAATACAGGTCTTGTGCTCCTTGAAAAAGAGAAACCTGATTTTATCATATGCCCCCTGCCTTTTGCGACAAATTTCTTTTCAAGACTAGTGAAGGATAATGGGCTTGACATACTTGTATTTGGATATAATGCAGATGTCATACTTTCACACAAAGCATACATCTGCAACGAGGTCACAGACTATTTTGTATCCACCAAACAAGGATACTCTATGATGGTCAAGGACGGACAGGCCAAATCAAGGCTTTCTCTTGTAGGATATCCAATAGACAACAAATATTGCAGGGAATTTGACACAGTCAGTATTGAAAGAAGAAAGCTTGGGCTGGCTGACAGGTTCACTGTCCTGATTGTTTTCGGGGGAGACGGAATCGGCGCGTCCATCCCACTGATCAGGGAACTTGTTCGTGATGGAATCCAGTGCGTGGTTGTCTGCGGAAGGAACAGCAAGCTCAAAAAGGATATTGATACGCTAAAAGACCCGAATCTGAAAGTACTTGGGTTTGTGACTAATCTCCAGGATTACATGTACTCTGCAGATCTTGTCGCAGGGAAATCCGGGCTGAATCTTGTCTTTGAGAGCATATTCATGAAAAAGCCATTCTGTGTCCTGAAAGCCATGACAAACGAGAAGTTTGCAGCGAGGATGATTGTCAAGGATAAAATAGGGGCATGGCCCAAAAACCGCAAAGAGGCAGCAGGGTTTATCAGGCGATGCAGGAAAGACTGGCCTTATTTTTGTTCACTTATAGAAAACATCAGGAACATCAAGCAGGAGTTCGGGCCAGAGAAGATGGTCCAGGTGGTCAGGAAGGCACTCGCTGTCAGGAAGGTATCGCAGCTAAAAAATAAAAAGGTACTCCTCTTCGACT
>JAAXVZ010000230.1 GCA_013335235.1 Nanobdellota archaeon
ATAATCTCCTCATATAGTTTCTCTGTTTCTTCGCCAAGATTCATTGTTGCCCCTAGCTTGTATGAATACTTTTTATCCCAGTAATCCTGTACTTTTTCCTGGCTTAATTTATCAATGATATCAGATCAAAATTAAAAAAATCTGAAGAAAGATTCAGCGCTCTCATCTGTGATGATTTCCCAAAAAACAGATTTGTCATGGATGATGGTGCAACTATGGCAATAGATATGTTGCCTGCATATGCGCTTATCCAGATGGATGAGGCATTTGTTTGGGATTGCTATGGGCTTGAAATGCCTGAAGACAAGAAGGTCAGGTATGCAGAAACATCATTCTATTTCTTTTCCTTGCTCATGACAGGTAACAAGATAGTTGAGAAAGACCAAGAGATCATGTTTAATTATGTTGAAGGAAAGGTACCCAGGCAACTCCTGGAAATATCTCTCGGACGCGATAACCTTGATTCATATGATGAAGCATTCCAATATGCAAGAGTGCACAGAAATATCCTTCAAAGAGAGCATTGCAGGAAAGAAGGATTAGTTGAAGAAGCAAATCATTATAATCAGATGGCAAGCGACGCATATGTTCGCCTTGGCCTTGATAAAACAAGCGCAGGGCTGGAACTTTATGGCGCTCTGTTCAGAGATTGCATGCCAAAATAGGCCCAAGAAGATCAAAGCACATCTTCTCAATATTTACAAGATAATGGATTATTACAACCTCCTTTGCAGGCTTTGTCTGGAAAAACTCGATCCCTGAGTCTACGAGTTCTTTATGCCTTGCATGAAATTCAACAGCTTTATTGACTTTAAAATCAAAAAAGAGATTTGAAAATAAGTCAATGTTTTTATTTAGGCTTTCAAAAAGCAATAATGTTGTGTCGCTGAGCCTAATGGACTGGTTCCTTTTATCAGTCAGAAATTGGCAAAGGTATTTGAATTCGTCAGCAATCGTCTCAAGCTGTTCTACAAGCGTATAAATCAAATTAGTCTTAGAAGGATCATGATAGCCTTTCTTATTCAAATATCTCCTCAGATAATGTGTAAACTTGTTATTAGTCTTCTCAAGGTTAGTTATATATGAGATTGTTTTCATATCATTCTCTTTTATTGCCTTTAGAAGGTCTTCACCCATCACATGGATCATCATAAATGTCCTTCTTAGCATCGCATCAAAATCTTCTCCAGTAGCTTCTGTTATGCTCTTAACAACACAGCTATCTTTGTCTTGTTTAATGATTTCAAATGACATGGCCTCGTTATTCACAGAAGATTCAATCTCATTAAGTTCCTCAGCAGATGCAAAGCTCACCTTTATCTCATCATAGCCTGCCTTATACATAGCGTCAAAAGCTCTTTTTATAATAGGGTTGAAGTTATGCGCATCGAATGTCCCTTTTTTTATGGAGGGGACTGATGTGTCGCTAATAATTCTCAAGTTGCTTCCTTCTTCAGCAATCTCGATTTCATCCCCTTTCTTCAGATTATGCGCCTTCGCCCACTTCAACGGCAAAGATACAACAAAAGTAGTATCAGCTATCTTCATGACTTTTCGCTTCATGGCTCTTGTTGAGGTTATCTTATACTTATATTTTTCTAATTTTTATATAATTATAAGCATTTATATAAATTATTAGGCAAAAATATATAATTTCTTCAGGCACTCAAAACATAACCACTACTAAGTGGTAATGAAGGTGAAAATATGAGCGACATGAAAACTTACAAGCTTCCTGCAATGAGTGCAAAGTCTCTTGAGCAGATGATTGGCAAAAGTGTTACAGTAATAGATGATTCCCAATGGCAGATTTCTGATGCAGAAGGCGACTATCTGGTTGTCCTACAGCCAGGGTTTGCTTCTATGAAGTACACGACTGGATTTGACCTTGGCAATACAAAGTCAAGAGCACAGGACCAGGCAAGATATGGACTTTCTGTTGCCGGAGAGGCAATAAAAGGAATCGCTAAAGGTGTCGCAACAGGTGTTGTCGGATGGTGGATTGCAAACGAGGCAAACAACCTTCTAGAAGATAATTACGTGATAACCGGGCAGATGCAGGATACGGATAGCTACGGGGATCTATACTGCGCTGTTGAGGGGACAGTCCCACAGATAGACCATGAAAGCTTAGGCCAGCTCACAATAGATACAGCTGCATATCTTGCGCTCAGAGGCGCGCTTCAGATACGTCATGCTCCAACCAGGCCGAAAACAGGCCTGGAAAGCCATGCTCAGGCGCTTGGGTTTGTCTTGGGATATGGTGTTGTGAGGATGAACAGGGAACTCATATCAGACATAGGTTTCAGTGATTGGTATAGTGGCGCATGCCAAAGCAATATGCAAAGCTCATGAGGTGAATAAAATGGATTACAAGGTATATCAAAATTCAGAGAACAGCGCAAATGCATGGATGAAATTCACTCCGCAAGAATTGTTCCCAGGCGTCTACCGGATAAACACCAGGAATCCGGATAAAATACTGTTCGAGTCAACAGACAAGATGGAACATGTTCCCCAATTCAGCATACTTGTCGAGGATTATGACAGGAAAGGCCACCAGATATATACTCATAAGAGACCTGGCACAATATTATATGAGGCCAGGATGTCAGTTGCAGAGACGCCAAAACTTGACTATTTCACTTTCGGTTTGAACATTGCTGCCCTTGTTGACACTCACCCAGATTATGGCTGGTGGAATCTGACTAAGATGGGTTGGGCAGAGAAGCTTGCAGGCAAGGAA
>JAAXVZ010000231.1 GCA_013335235.1 Nanobdellota archaeon
GGGCATCATAATATTTTATGTGCCCTCAGTGAGGATACCTTCCCGCTCCAGGTAGACGAGAAGCACGTGATTACTGGCTTTGATTCTGGTGACGCCGCAAAGCCGTCTGCCTGCAAGAAAAGCTGCCTTTGCATATGCGCAAAGACATGTGAGCACATTGTCAAATGCAAGGATCTAGAGAGCAATGATGGCAGGGAAGTGAAGCTTGCCCCTATATTTTTTGTGGCCCCAGAAGACGCAGTCAGGGAATATATCCTAAAAAAAGATGAACCAACAGGAAAGCTCACGATCGAGAAGAAGTTTAGCGAGTAGCAGAAGAGGCGACCTTGAGGTTACCTTGATGTGGCTCATAGATTTGACACTATTGCTGGTCCTGATATTCTTCGTGTTCATGCCTGCCCTTGAGAACTATGAGTCAAGCAAGCTGTTCTACAAGAGATTCTCTGCAAAAAACATTGCGCTCCTTGTGGACACAGTATATACCGCACCATATCCGCTGAAGGTATTCTACGATGAAAAGGCCCTGCCGATGACATATGTATTTGAGGAAGGCAAGGTGATTGTTCTGGCAAAAGGTGAGGGAGAGAAATCGCTAGGCGCAGTGAGTTCAGACTTTATTGAAGACAAGAACAAGGAGTTCATCTACAAGAAGATAGAGCCAAAGGTCTCGCTCCAGGAGGCAGGAAAAGAGACAATAATACCTCTTGCATTCATAGCGAATTCCAGGAAGGTAGAACCTCTGCCGGCAGTCATCGGTGGCAGCGGATGAAAAAAAAGGCTATCGGATATAATATAGTGGAATATTATATAATCAGGATTCCGTATCTTATCCTGCTCATAGGGATTTTCCTTTATGTCACAGGCAGCCTCGAGCGCCAGGGGCTTTCATCGCATAACACAAGGCAGCAGATAATAATCAATAGGATTTTCTATTCACCTAATTCGATAACATACACAGACTCAGCTACAGGAAGATCTTACCCTAATGTGGTAGATCTCTCCAGATTCAAGGATGAGGCTGTCCTGGACAAGGCTTTCTTCACAATGCAATCGAGGGTCCTCGCTGCAAGCCTCCAGCTCACAAATCTAGATACAGCAGAGGTTTATCAGGCATACATAAACCAGGATGCGTATGACAGGTGGAAGTCATACACCAAGTTTGAGCAGTATGAGAACTTCATCGACAAGCGCTATGTGCTGATAAGGAACGGGGACACGCTCCAGAAAGGAGTGATCAAGATAAGCCTGGTGATACCCAATGAATAGCAAGGCGCTTGTCGTGAGCCTGCAGGATGTGCTTGCTGTTGTTATCCTGGTGTCAATGATGCTCTTTTGGATGATGGTCCTTCGTTCTCCTGCAAAATCAACCGCGTATACTATTGAGAACAGGGTCAGGTATCTGGATGATGCAGACAATCTCATGGGTTTCCTCAGGACACCGACAGCCTCGGGGAAGATGATTGACCTGATACAAAGAGAGGACAATGAGGCAGTGGCAACAGAGCTTGATAAGATGGTACAGGGTGTGTTCGGGCCAGCATGCTGGCAGCTTAAGGTAGATGGGAAGATGTTCGAAGAAATAAAATGCAAGAAGCTGTCAAAAGAAGAGCTCCTTGACTCGTCTGTCCTGGTCCCGTTCTCAGAAGACAGGTCTATGAATATCTCTCTTGTGATTCCGGGGTACAGAGAATGAGGATGAAGATGAAGAAGAAGGCCAATGTTCTCCTTATACTTCTGACACTGGTTTTTGTCTTCTATGTGATGGTCAGGGTCTATATGATCTCATCTTCGAAAATCAACAGGTTTGAGAGCCTGATCGGCGATCAGCAGATGAACCTGATAAACACATATCAGAAAGGCGAGAAAGCGCTCTTCTTCATGGACCTGTCTGTTCTCCAATCCCTTAGGAAAGCGATATATCAGCTAGCTCAGGATGGGGGCGTAACTTCGGACTGCAGTGATTATTATGGATACTCAATATGGAATGGCACATGCGTCCCTGAATCTATGAAGCAGGCCTTAATTGAGAAGGTAAAAGAAGGCATACTGGGATATTATGGCACCTTTGCTGAGCCTATCCCTGTTGTGGACTATGATATAGTAACGATCGCGACTGTGGGCAGAACAGAAGTCGGCCTATTGTCACAGAAGAGCGTGAGGATGGATGTGAATGCCTTCGGGACTTATAATTTTGCAAAGGATGATTTATCGACACTTCCTCAACCAGAGGATCCTGATCCGCCGGAAACCCCGCCTCCGCCAAACCCGCCTGCAGGTGGGTCAGGAGGAATATACGGGAAATGCAGCAATGTGGCAGAGTATGCATTGAAATATGTAGGATGCCCATATGCATTAGATTACACAGGCTATACGACACCTGATAAATGCTTTAATATAGGCCTCACCTGTGCTGCGCTTGTAAAATCCGTACTGACCGGTGTCCTTGGCGAGGATGCCAATACTTATGGAAACGGCAATGAGAATTGCAACTCAGCTTCTGTCACGAAGATAGGGACAGACCTATCTGCACTCCAATCCGGAGACATATTCTCTGCTGAGTATGAGCTCTCCAGCGGAAAGCTGTCTGCATGGGGCCATACAGGGATGTATGTAGGAAGAGGGAAGCTCTCAGAGCCAAAAGCATACTGGGGAAAGAATTGTTACCTGAAATATACCCCAGACCCTAACGGAGAGCCAATATTCATCCACTCAATCGGCAACCAGAATTTTGG
>JAAXVZ010000232.1 GCA_013335235.1 Nanobdellota archaeon
AAGGAGACATACTTATTGTCGGCATCAATTCAGATTCATCGATAAAGAGGTATAAATCTGAGAAAAGGCCAATCATCTCCCAAGAAGAACGGGCAGAGATTGTCGCAGCGATCGGCTGCGTTGATTTCGTGACAATATTTGATGAGGAGACGCCTATCGAGCTCCTTAAGATAATCAAGCCAAAGGCGCATGTGAAGGGCGCAGAGTATAAAGGGAAGATCCCTGAAAAAGAGATTGTGGAAAAGAACGGCGGAAAGGTCGTTTTCCTTGAGAGATCAGATGCTAGCACAAGCAGCATCATCAGCAGGATACTTGAGAGATACACAGGAGAATAAAATGGACAAGAAGATCATCATGGGTTTTGCAGCAAAACGTGTTCTAGTCATCGGGGATTATATGATAGACCGCTACTTATATGGGCAGACCACAAGGATAAGCCCTGAAGCGCCCGTCCCTATTGTAAAGGTGACAGAAGAGAAAAATGTCCTGGGAGGAGCAGGCAATGTCGCGAATAACCTTGCCTCTCTTGGGGCGCAGGTCCTCTCTTGCGGTGTCATCGGTGCAGACAAAGATGGCAATCAGCTAAAAAAGCTGCTTGAAAACAAGAAGATAGACACTTCGCTTATGATAGAGGATAGCGAAAGGCCAACAACAGTCAAGAAAAGGGTAATTTCAGGCAATAATTACCAGCTTCTCAGGCTAGATTATGAGATGTCAGGGGACATAGACAAGAAGCTTGAAGATCGCGTGATAAAATCCATAATAAAGACCCTCCCCGGCCTTGACGCTGTTGTCTTCAGCGATTATGCAAAAGGCATGATAACTGAGCGCGTCGCAAAAGAGATTGTCGCAGCCTGCAGAAGGTATAACAAGCCAACGATAGCCGATACAAAACCCACCAGGGCAAGCTTCTACAAAGGCTGCTACCTTATCACTCCAAACCTGAAAGAGGCCTGTGAGATGAGCGGGATATCAGATGACATTCTGAAGATGGGGGAGAGACTGGTAAAGCAGCTTGATTGCAGGGTTTTTATCACAAGGGGATCCGAAGGTATCTCTGTGTTTGAAAAAAATGGTGTGCATACGCATGTCCCGCCGATATCCATCACAAAAGTGTTTGATGTGACTGGCGCAGGAGATACAGTTGTAGCTGTGTCTGCACTTGGAGTCATCAGCGGCCTAGATTTAGTTAGTGCTGCAAGACTCGCAAACTTCGCTGCCGGCCTGGTTGTCCAGAAACCGGGTACCTCTATTGTCACCCCAGATGAGCTCCTCAGCGTATTCAGGAATGAGATATCGCATTATCTCAAAGAGAGCATAGAAGTGAAACAGAAGGTCATCGAGCAGCAGATAGAGAAGATAGAGAAAGCTGCAAAGCTATTCATAGGGGCGTATAAGAATAAGAACAAGATAATCGCCTTCGGAAACGGGGGCTCTGCATCTGACGCCCAGCACCTTGTAGGAGAGCTTGTCGGAAGGTTCAAGATAGAGAGAAAAGGTTTAGCTGCAATCGCCCTCACTACAGACTCTAGTGTCGTGACAGCAATCGCAAACGACTATGGGTATGATATGGTTTTCGAGAGGCAGATAGAAGCAAACGCGAGCCGCGGAGATGTCGTTGTCGGCATCTCAACCAGCGGGAACTCAAAGAACGTGATAAATGCCATAGCCAAAGCCAAGGCCCTTGGATGCAAGACAATCGCGCTCCTTGGAAAGGATGGCGGAAAGATTGCTGGGATGTGCGATGTTGATATTGTTGTGCCATCAGATAACACGCCAAGGATACAGGAAGCCCATATCGCGATAATCCACATCATCTGCGAGCTATTGGACAAAGACTTGTCTCTCACAAAAGAAAAGAAACCATGAAAGCTGTTTTCCTTGATCGTGACGGGACAATAAATGTCGACCATAATTATGTCTCAAAGATAGATAAGTTTGAATTCCTGCCTGGCGCGATTTCTGGCATGAGAAGATTTTCTGAGTTAGGATATGGCCTTGTGATAATAACAAACCAATCAGGCATAGGGCGCGGGCTTTACACTGAAGAGGATTATAAAACGCTTATGGAACATATGAAGCAGATGCTCAGGAAAGAAGGCATAGAGCTGCTTGGAGAGTACCACTGCAGCCATCTGCCAGAAATAAAGTGTAAGTGCAGGAAACCTGGGACAGACCTGATACACCAGGCAATGAAAGATAACAATATTACTGCAGAAGGCTCTTTCATGATAGGCGATAAGACAACAGACATACTTGCCGGAAAAAATGCAGGGTTGAAAACTATCCTCGTTATGACAGGAAAAGCAGGAAAAGACAAGACATATACTGCGGCGCCAGATATAGTAGCACTTGACCTTGAAGATGCTGCAGCCAAGATAAGTATTATAAATCACAAGAGTTGATTTCTCAATATGGTAAGGCAGCCTGCTGTAAAAGGCATGTTCTATGAAGCAGATGAAAAAAAACTGAGGCTGGAGATAGAATCATGTTTTATCTCTAAGTTTGGGCCAGGGGATCTGCCTGGAAAAAGAGGTTCTGAAAGAATAATTGGCGTGCTTGTGCCTCATGCAGGTTATACCTATAGCGGACCATGCGCTGCATGGGCGTATAAAGTGATTGCTGAGACCAGACTGCCAGAAGCATATATTATACTAGGAACTGATCACCGTGGAAAAGGTAGCGCAATATCTATAGATTCCTGGGAAACTCCGCTTGGACAGATATTATC
>JAAXVZ010000027.1:0-7465 GCA_013335235.1 Nanobdellota archaeon
TTCCAGAGGCTGCCTTGATTCCTTCAAGACAGGCATTTCCATATCCTGTCTTCTTATGGCTGACGAGCTTCGCATTCAACCTCTTAGCAATAGAAGGGGACTTATCTTTTGAGGAATCAGAGACGATTATCTCTGCGTCAAGATGGCTCTTCTTTATTGCGCGCAGGGCTTGGGTGATTACTTTCTCTATGCTCCTTTCCTCATCCCTGCATGGCAATATTATCGATGCTTCAGTCATCATGCAAGCTCTTTTTTCAGCTGTTCTATTATCTTGACTGGTGTCGGGTCAACTCCGTTTTCCAGAGCAAGGTAATAAGCTGAGAAAAGGCCCATCCATACCGAAGTCATGAGCCTGGTCAGGAAATTCTCCCCGACAATCCCTACTTCTGTAACAGGCACTTTATACTGTGCAGTCAGCTTCTTGAATATCTCAATCCTCTTCTTGACCTTCTCATGATCCTTGGGATCGCTCAGGAGCAGGACATGTGATGAAAGTCCCTGGTTCTCGAAAGCGCAGATCTCATTGTGGTTGAACTCTGGCAGCACATTATAGAACGCATGGGTCTTGGCATTTTCGTTGATGTCTGTTTTCCATTTCTCAGCTACCGCAAACATGCGCTGTGAGCTGTATATCAATGGCAGTTTCCCCTTTAGCTTCTTTGCTATCTCCTTTCCGCTTGCCTCTACCTTCTTGCCGCTAGCACTCATCTCCTTGATGCACATCTTAATTGCCTTTTCCTGGTCATCCAGGATGCCGGCAGCGTTCAGCATGTTGATGACAGCAGTGAAGAGATACGGTGTGGTCAGCCTTGGCTGGAACCCTCCGGGGATCTTTATATGCTGCACCTTGTTCATCTTCGACAGCTCTTCCAGTTTTCCGCCTGAGGATATGCTGACAAGCTTGCATCCCCTTCTTAAAGCTGATCTGTATGCTGAGATAGTCTCTTCTGTGTTTCCGGAATATGAGATCGCAATCACAAGCGTCTTCTTGTCTGCGAAAGCGGGCAAGGAGTAATCCTTTACAACAGTGATCGGGATAGGGCTGTCTTCCATATAGACCTTCAATAGGTCACCTGTGAAGCCTGAGCCGCCCATTCCTGAGACAACTATCTTATCGATTAGGTCTTTTGCAAGGGTGATGTCATCACCCAATTTGCTAGCTTCCTCTATCATCTTAGGGAAGTTCGAAAGAACGCTGATCATATTGCCTGAATCTGCCATTATATCACCCAGGAATCACCATATTATCAGGATTTATAAGCCTTGCTCCTCTTTTAGCAATCTAAGTGAGCATATTGTTTTATCTTATCTGCCAGACCAGCATTAGAACAAGAATTTATTAAGGTTAAGGAAGCTTGCTATCTCATTCTTCAGCTCGATTGCGTCTGCCTTTACCTGGCCTTCATAGTCCTTTGACTTGCTCTTGAAAAGATACTTGTCGAAAATCGTCCTGATGAAGGTATACTCAGCTCTCGCTTCCCACTTTCCTCTCATGTCATATAGTACAAAGCAGTCCATGACTATATTCACTTTCCCTTTCTGCATCCTCAGGGTCAGGTTATCCATCTTCTTCTCTGCGTCAGTCATGTCTGTGATATTGACCCAGAGCTGGATTTCCAGCTTATTTGATTTAGCTTTCTTAAACGGCCTGAGCCTGAGGTTTATGTTTCTGCCAGAATCTTTCACGACCTCATTGTGACTCTCGACTTTCTTTGTATAGCCGTTCCTCCTGAGCCAGGAATCTATCATGGACATCAGGTCATTATAGTTGAAAAGTCCCTGATAGTTCACTTGCATCCCAAGTGCTACATGCTGGATCTCGTCTCTTATCATCGTTCATACATCAGCTTGTTTATATTGAGGTAGCCGGCGACCTCAGTCTTCAGTTCAGTGATGACATGCCTTATCACATTCTCCCAATAGGCTATCCTCGGTCTTGCGATATACTGCTCGTATATGACTCTCCAGAAAAAATACAGGGGTTTTGTGTCATTGAAATTATCTGTGATATACCCTGTCTGGAGCTGGCCATCGAATATTATGTTGAATTTCCCGTGGTTTGTCTTGACCTTGACTCCTTCCACTTCCTTTTCTACCTCTATCAGGTCATTTGCATAGATCCATAATCTGACCTGGAGCCTGACATAGGCATCTGTCTTCTTGTAATATTCCGCCTTGACATGGATATACTTCCCTTTCTCTGTATTGTATTCCTCGTCAAATATTATCTTCTTGTCGAACCCCTTTGTCCTGAAATACTTGTCAACGACTCGGAAGACCTCTTTCATTGAGAATAGTCCCTCAAAATTCAAGGCCTCTCCCACTACCGGATAATAGAACTCTGTCATTTTCAGTACGCGTTGGTCGCAGTCTCCATCTCAAGGTATCTCTTGATATCTGTCATGAAATCATAAAGATAGTAATCCATATAGTCAAAATATTTCAGAAGCACCTCGTGGTATAATATCTTGTCTACAAGGAACTTCTCCATCTTCTTCTGTCCCTCAGACTTCTCGAAGTCACCGTCATAGTCCAGGATTATTCCGCCGTTGACGACAAATTTCATCCTGGCTTCAGTCAGTACCTTCTTCTGTCCGTCCTTGATTATCTCGACAGGCTTTGCTTCCCAGATCCAAATTTCTGGCAGCACCATGAACATGGCAAAGAATGATACTTTCTTTCTGCCCATCATCTTATATATCTTGTATGGCGGCTTGTCCAGGACCTTTGGCTCGTAATAGTCAAAATCATGGTCTTTTATCCATTTCACGACATATTTGTAGAATCCGTCAAAATCAAAAATACCTCTATACCTGATTATCCTGTGAAAGCCGAACTTGGAGAAGTCGGCCATGTCCATATACATAATCATGGATTTAGTTTCTCTGATTTATAAAGCTTTTGAATAAGAACTAGTCCTTGCATGCCTTGCACACAAGGCTTCCGCCTGTTTCGTATAATTTCAATGCGTAATTTCCGCAGAGCTCACATATTCCTTCGCTCTCATTAACCTTGCTTATGAGCTTAGACTCTTCTTCCCTTAGCTCGATCTTATCTACTATATGCTCGAACAGCTCAGGCTCGAGCCTCAGGATATCCTTCATCGTGATCATGCCTACAAGCTCTTTTCCGTCTATCACAGGGAGCCTCCTGACATTCATCTGAGCCATCTTCATTATCGCGTCATAGATATCTTTGTCAGGTGAGATTGTTATTACCCTGGCAGTCATGATATCAGAGACCTTTGCCTTTGACGGGTCTAATTGTCCTGCGACTACTTTATAGACAAGGTCCTGTTCTGTCAGGATGCCTAATAGCGCCCCATCTTTCTCCACAAGGACTGAACCCAGATGCTCTTCCTTCATCTGCTTTGCGCATTCAAGAACAGCTGCCTCTGGCAGCACAGATATCACTTCTTTAGTCATCCCATCAGCAACAGTCAGCCCCGTCCTCATAGAAAACAGATAAGGTTATTGGATATAAAAAATTAATGGATTTCCAAAAAAAATCAATTATTCAGCAGGACTTCCACATCCTTGCCGAATATCTCCTTCAGGTTCTGGAATATTCCCTGCTTGATGAATACCTTAGACGGGATGTCTGTCTCAGCAAGGGCCTTTTCAAGCTCTTCCTGGCTTGAAGACGCAAAGTTCTTCAGCGTCCCGTCAGCAGTTATCTCAGCTTTTGATATCTGCTTGTCTTCTGCATCAAGATCGTGTATGATGTACGCGATACTCCCTAGCATGATGACCTCTCCGTAGAGCTTTCCGTGCTTCACCCTGATCTTTGCTTTCTCTATCTCCTTACCCCTTTTTCTCTGGATGAATTCCATGAGGAACTTGTGGGTGTCCTGGCTTGACTTGTGGACTTTGTCTATATCTGTCTTAGACAGTTTTCCGTCATCATAATCTTTTCTGGCCTTGACGATGTCAGTCACCATCTTGAGATATTTATGCGGGATCTTGCCGGAATCTATCAGTTCCTTTTCAAAGTGCTTCATGACATCTGCTTCCTTTACTTTATCTACACCCTCCATCTTTAGGATGTCCCTTATCACAGTGATAAGGTTGTCATAGGTCCTGACGATATTCTCCTCTTCCTTCAGCTTATCGATCTGCTTGAAGAGCTTCTGGATCCTTTTCAGGTAATCCTGCGCTCCGTCAAGAAGCTCATCGACTTCTTTCCCTGTCAGTTCTTTTTTAGTTCCGTGCTCGATATCCTTCCTGATCTGGATATTCTTCTCAAGTATCTTGATATACTCCTCTTCCAGGAGCTTCTCTTTCTTGACAAAGACCTCTCTCATAAGTTCAGGAGTCTCCTTCGGAGTCGGAGGCGGGACGCCATATAGCATGAGCGCTGCCTGGCTCGGAGTCAGGATCGCATAGAATGTGTCTTCCATGCCGATGCTTTTCAGCTTGAACTTCACAGTGTTTATCAGCTGGTCTCCGGACTGCATGAAGATATCGATCGCTTCTGGGCTGGGCTTCACCCTTCCCATCTTGAGGAGCTGCTTCCAAGGCATGAATATCCCCCTATCATAGAGCGGGATCCCGTCCCTGAGGAAAGTGAATATTATCGGGTTCGCTTCCTTTATGTTGTCCCAGAACTCAGTCAGTATATATACCTGGATATTGAGCTTGTTCTTGATGCCAGTCATCTCACCAGCTTCGATTCCCATGCCGATGATTATTGCCCTAAGCTTATCCTTGAGTTCTACTCTTGTCATCTTCTTGACATCTGTGTCGTCGATGACGAGGAAAACATCTATGTCAGAGTCTTTCGTCGCCTTTCCCTGCACAAGGCTTCCGGCGAGGACATAGCATACTATATATTTCTCGAATTTCTTCAGGACCATCTGCTTGTGCAACTCAGATATCTTGATCGCAGATAGCATGCCTGTGTCATAGACAGGAGCTCCTGCAGCAATCAATTGGAGATAATCGTATTTAGCATCATAGCATGACTGCCATAATTCAGATAATATTATGACTTCTGCGTTTATGTTCGGGTCTATGTCTTTTCCGATCTTCAATATGATCTGGCCGAGCTTTGACTTCAGCTCGAACTTGGTCATCTTCTGGCTGTCTGTATCATCGACTAGCACAAGGACAGGTATCTCATCTTTGTTCTCAGGTTGCTGGATTGGCGGCATGCCTGGAGCAAGGCCAGGTTGCATCAATGTCGGCTGCATCCCCTGGCCCATCATTGGCTTCCTTGGAGGAAGGAGGGTCATCCCCATGATATATTTATCAAATTTTTCTAGGACTTCTTTCCTGAATGTCTCAAGCTTTGTCTTGATATTCTCAAGCTTGTCTTTCACGTCTTTTGGCAGATTCGGTATCTTGGATATGTCCAACATGTCCTGTGGTGTATCTTCTTTATGAGGAGTTTCCATTAAATCACCTACTTTGAAATTACAGCTAATTCCTGTATTTAAATAGATTTGTGTTGTCTCATGACAATGGCGGTTTTGGTGCCATTCTTCATAGCATCAAGCCAAATAATGAAATCCATAAACAGTTCATCTATAGCGGCACAGCCCTTAGGTCAAACACAGTCGTGTCAACAATCTTCACCTTAAGCTTCTGCCCAAGCGTGAAATCTCCTTTCATCACGATCGGCTTATACGAAAGGTTCCTTCCGACAAATGTATTCTTCGTTCCGACCTCATCTATCAATACCTCGCCTGTCCAGCCCAGCCATTTCCTGTTATTCTCCTTGGAGATGTCTGCAAACAGTGACTTTATTTCTAGGCTCCGTGCCTTCACAGTCTCAGTTGGCAGCAGCTTTAACTTTGCAGATACTGTCCCGGGCCGTGCCCAATACTTGGAGAGGTTGATGACATCAGGCTTCGTCTTTTCCAGAACTTCTAGTGTCTTTGCAAAATCTTCCTCTGTCTCACCAGGAAACCCTATGATTATATCTGTCGCGAAAGTCATCTCAGGGATATATTTCCTGAACAAGGAGACAAGCTCCTCAAACCTTGAGGCATTATAATTCCGTTTCATGGCTTTCAGCACATTGTCTGAGCCTGACTGCAGGGGGATGTGCAAAAATTTGAACATCCTTGGGTCCCTGAAAAGCTCAGCTAGTTGGCCTGCATAATCTGGCAGGAAGTCAGGGTTGCCCATGCCAAGCCTTATCTTAAAATCCCTCTTCAGCTTCAGGATCTCTTTTAGAAGCTCAATCAGGTTCGTGCCTATATCATAACCATAGCAGGCAGTATCCTGGCTCGTGAGCCAGATTTCTTCAGCCCTTGAGTTCAGCGCATCACGGACATGCTGCACAATGTCTTTCAAGGGATATGAATGGAGGTGGCCTCTTGCGAACTTTGTCTTGCAGAATGAGCATGATCCCAGGCAGCCTTCATTTATCGGGACGATATCTACCATAGGGTTCTTCCTCTGCCTTGGCATGTTTGTCCTGGTTAGCGCTGTTTTAGATGTGGCATGCACGACTTCACCAGCAAGTGTCTTTTCAGCGACCTCTGCAGCCATGCCCAGGCACTTTGTGCTGATTACAGAATAATCTTTGTATCTTGATTTGTCCGTGTCTGCCTCAGGCACACAGCCTGCAAGCACCTTCGGCTTCTGTATAGAGCGCACATCTTTCCAGAATTTGCTCTCTGCGCTGTTTTTCACAGTGCAGCTGTTTATCAGGACAAGGTCAGCATCCTTGATTGATGAGACTATCTCATGCCCTTTTTTTCCAAGGGCTCCGGTCATTATCTCAGAGTCTGACTGATTAAATGAACATCCGTAAGTCTTGATGAATACTTTCACAGATGCACGGAGATGAAAATACTTTATAAATATAGTCGATAGAGCGTAAATACGTGTTTCTAAAAATTTATATTCAGTATCATTTTTATAATCTTATCTTCGGGGTGGGAACATGGGAAACATAGCATATTTCAGTATGGAATTCGGCCTGAAGCCGTGGATCAGGATATACAGCGGCGGCTTAGGCGTACTTGCAGGCGACCATCTTAAGGAAGCAGCAGATATGGGCCTTCCGCTTGTAGGTGTAGGGCTCTATTATCATAAAGGTTATTTCCAGCAGCACATATCCGGTGATGGATGGCAGACTGAAAGCTATCCAGAATTCTCTGCAGAAAAATATATGGAGAGGCTGCCTAAAGTAGTTCAGGTCCAGCTTGAGGGAAGGAATGTCAATGTTTTCGGCTGGAAATATGATGTCAAGTCTCCTAATGGGAAAAGCGTGCCTCTTATCTTATTAAGCACAAACGGAGAAGGGAATGCAGACTATGACAGGGATCTCACATCGACCCTTTATGGAGGCGACCATAGCTATCATAGATTATCGCAAGAAGTCATACTAGGGATTGGCGGCATCAGGATGCTCCAGGCATTAGGATATGATATAGATGTCCATCATATGAATGAAGGCCACGCAGCGGCGGAAGTTCGCGGGGATCGCATCCTTGTTGCCCGATCCCCAGTCG
>JAAXVZ010000027.1:7475-10018 GCA_013335235.1 Nanobdellota archaeon
AGTTCCAAAAGTTCAGGAAAAAGCTGTCTTCACAACGCACACGCCTGTCGCTGCAGGACACGACAGGTTCAGTTATGCTCTTGCGAATCAGGTTATGACGCAGTCGCTTCCACCGAATATTAAGGATTTGGCTGGAAAAGATGACCTCAGCATGACTCTCTTAGCCATGAACATGAGCAGGTATACTAATGCGGTTGCAAAGAAACACGCAGAAGTCACAAGAGTGATGTTTCCTGGAAGGGAGATCGATTATATCACAAACGGTGTGCATGCGAACACATGGACGTCTCAGGCATTCAAGATGCTCTATGACATGAGCGTGCCAGGCTGGAGAGAGGATCCAAGAAAGCTTTCCTCTGCCTCAGAAATCCCTCTTGAACATATCATCAGCGCCCATAATATAGCCAAAGAAGAGTTGGTTGATCTCGCCAATAGGAGCGGCGGCGGGTTTGACCCCTCTCTCTTGACAATAGGTTTTGCAAGGAGATTTGCGACCTATAAGAGAGGCGCATTGCTATTCCGAGAGATAGAGAGATTGCAGAAGATCGCGAACGGGAAGCTCCAGGTGATCTATGCAGGGAAGTCTCATCCGAAAGATACGCCAGGCAAGGCCGAGATACAGAAAGTCATCAATGCGATGCGCCAGGTCGGCTCTGATATCCCTGTGACATTTGTGGAAGACTATGATATGGACGTAGCAAAGACTCTTGTCTCAGGTGTTGATATATGGCTGAACACGCCAGAGCGGCCGAGGGAGGCATCAGGCACATCAGGCGAGAAGGCTGTATGCAATGGTGTTCCAAACTTCTCTGTCTTGGATGGCTGGGTGATTGAAGGCCTGCAGGAAGGTGCCACTGGATGGGCGATCGGCGGAGCGCCTGTAGAGAATGATCTTGTCCCTGTGGATGATGGCGCAGATGCGGCCAGCCTCTATGACAAGCTTGGGAATGTGATCCTCCCTCTTTTTTATGAAAATCCATCTGGTTTTGCTGAAGTCAGGAGGAACGCTATAGCTATAAACGCATCTCACTTCAATACCAGGAGAATGATGCTGGAATATATCAATAAGGCGTATAAAGTTGAAGTGCCAAAATAGATTTATCTTTTATTTTTAGGTATGGTTTTTTATTGTTTAAGGTGCCAGGCAAGCATTTCCGCGAGGAATCTTGCGCCTTCAGAGCTATAATGCATCTCTCCCTCTTCAGGAGAAACCCTGTATTTCAGCTCTTCATTTCCTGTCATGTCCCAGAACATGGTGGTGACCTCAGGGACAATCTCTGCTCCACTTTCTTTTGCTATCTCTGTAATTTTTGAATACATCTTGCTTACTTCCACATCAGGAGAGGCGGAACCAGGAACAAAAAACAGTATAACCTCCTTGCTATCCATCCTCTTCAGCAGTTCTTCAGTGCAAGCTTTCTCCAGCCTGCCTTCTTGCAGATAATCAACAAGGGTTTCTGTTTTTTTCATGCTGCTAAGCTTCCCTAAAAGCCACCTGAATGAGTGCGGCCAAGGCATCAAGGCTTCACAGTATCCTATATCTTTATTCTCGTTACGGAATTCGACGTCATTCTGGAAGAAACCATAAATTACTATATCTGGATCATATTTCAGAACATGGTTCCTGTAGACCCAATAAATGTCTAGGACATTTGCGCCTGGCAATCCGAAGTTCATGACTTCATAACCAGTCCCTAATTCCCTCTCGAGCTGTTTTGGGTATGTGTCATGGGTATTGTCTATGCCATATCCGAAAGTGAATGAGTCTCCTATCACAGCAACCCTGGTAACTCCTGGTTTTTTTTCTAGTGCCCAGTTTATGTCCCGAAATCCCTCATTATTCAGCATGGTTGAATATCTATAATGTGTGAAATTATTGAACGGAACTGCAGAGGACACAGATTTGTTATGCAGCTCACGCATGTCAAAACCTTGCTCTGAGAATCTGGAAAGATGTATGTTCAGGCCTACTTCGAGCATAATCAGCGATATAAATATCCCAAGGATCAAGGCAAGGAGATTATAGATGCATTTGCGCATTCATCTGGGATAAACCAACGGAAGCTAAAAAACATTGTGATTATGGTAAAAAACATGCGGGTGGCGATACACGGGAAAATCCTATGGATTTTCTGTGCACAGAAAACTCTCTGGAGTTTTCTCGTGTTTGAAAACGCGACCGAGGTCGCGATTTAATAAGAGTAAACATGAAAGAAAAAAACCTGTTTCCGATGCGGTATCCTGTGGGTTTTTTCCTGAAAACCTTGTATAGGGGAACACCACAACCGTGAAATCCCGGCAATGGGACGGCTTGAGCTGTGCAAGAGCCTTGGCCTGTGACTTCTCTGCAAGCTGCGTAGAAGTTCAAAAGCGAACCGCAGAATATCGAATAACGAATAATGAATGCCGAAGGAAACAGCAGAAGAGATTTAACTTTATCATTCGAAATTCCTTGTTCGACATTCGACATTCGGGTTTCGGGGTCTAATTGGCTTGGGGCCGTGGGCCAGCATTAGAGCTTAATGTGGACTTTTCGGGATCGT
>JAAXVZ010000028.1 GCA_013335235.1 Nanobdellota archaeon
TGATTTATCTTGGGACCGCATTCATCGCGACATTCTTCAATGTCGCTGTAGTATATTGCGCTAAAAAGCGTTTTGAAGGAGGGAACCCGACTTTTGGGGAGGGCTTGTCTGAGGCTATCAAAAGAGTGCACCTGATCTTCATGTGGAGCATGGTGTCAGCTGTTGTAGGCCTGATACTGAACATGATAGAGAGCGCCGCAAGAGAAAGCAAGAGCGACCTCACCAGGATCATATTATCCATAACCTCTAGCATCCTTGGAGCTGCCTGGGGCATTGTGAGCGTCTTTGTCGTTCCGGCAATGGTCTTCGATAACGTCGGGCCTTTTGCTGCGCTGAAAAAATCAGCTGGCGCGATAAAGAAGACTTGGGGTGAATCCCTTGTCAGGCATTATGGGCTTGGGCTAGTGCAGGCTGCTTTCATGCTGCTGGGCGTACTGGTGCTGATACCAGGAATATTCCTGCTTGGCATCATATGGCCAATAGGCCTTGGACTGATTCTTGTCTCAGTAATATACCTCGTGGTAGTCGTCTTGCTGTTCAGCACCGCAAATACAATATTCAATACCGCACTATATATGTATGCAGAAGGAAAACATCAGAAAGCATTTCCCGCTGAAATAATGAAGAATGCTTTTGAGACAAGAAAGAACTAATTAAAGAACATTAAAATACATCCTTCTGTTATTTTTTCCTTTATTCTGGGCTTCCAGGAAATTGATTGTACCTATCTCCTTTAAGCTCTGGACATGGCAGCCGCCATCTGCCTGGCTATCGAAACCGACTATCTCAACTACCCTTATCTCAGGGAGGTCATGGGGGAATCCTATGGCGAGCTTGAAAAGGTCCTGGCGTTTCTCTGCCTCTTCCCGTTTCAGTGTATATATTTTCACTGGAAGGTCTTGGCTGATCAGCTCGTTGGCCCTTGCAATCCCTTTCTTGAGAAGATCAAGATCCATGTTGTCCATATTGAAATCTATTCTGCCTTTCTCTATTGTGAGCTGGTTGCCAGTTATCAATAGTCCATATTCCCTGCTGAATATGCCAGATATGACGTGTGCTGCTGTATGGTATCTCATCAATTTGTAGCGCCTGTCCCAATCCAGCTTGCAGTGCACCTTATCTCCGGGAGACAGGCCTTCCTTGTCGACTTCATGAGAGATGACGCCTTCAAATTTCCCGACAAAGACGACCTTGAAACACATATTGTCGCTTAGCCTAGTGATATCTCCTGTGTCATTATCGACACCACCGCCTTTAGGGAAAAAAGAAGTTCTATCTAATACAATGAACTTGCCGTTCACTGATGCCACTTGTGCCGGGAATTCCTTTACTAAGGAGTCTTTCATATATAGCGCTTCAACCATCCTTATGCCGATTACTGCGCCAAATATAAATTATTCTGTGATTATACAAAAAATTTAAATTAACATGTTCCTTCCCAAGTTGACTATGCCTGAGAGAAACTACGTTGAGATAAAATTAAAATGCACTGAATGCGGAAAGGATTGCAAGATAGTCACTATTGAAGGTAGCGATAATGCCAATTATCTGTGCCCAAAGTGTAGTACAGGAGATTTCTTTGAAGAAGACGACGACTAGCTATCTCTTTTTTATATATCCTGGAGAAGACTCGTAGATTATATTTTCTTTTATCAGTTCAGAAATCAGGCTGTCGACTTCCTTTTCAGTGAATCCCTGAACCTGAGCCTCAAGTAGTATCTCTTCTTTCTGGACGATATTTTTCGGGCCAAAAGTCAGCTGGTTTATTATCGTCAGAAAATCAATCTTGCGGTCCTCAGACTGCTCCTTCCTCAGCGATTTCTGAAGCATGTTCTGGTAAGACACTAACCTATTGAAGTCCATAGTGGATTATAGGAGAACTGGATATATAAACTTAACCTAGCTATAGTGGAAAAGTTTATAAGTATATTAAGGAAAAAATCAGTATATGCCTCTTCTCAATAAGAAAGTGCAAGTCACTGTTTTCTTGATTGCAATGCTTGCTGTCGCAGGTATGATTGCATTGTCTTACATATTCATGTCTGACAGCCAGAAGCTCCGAAATCCTGGTTCTGATTTCACAGTCCTGCCAGGTGTAAAAGAGCTTATACAGAACTGCCTGGAGATACAGGCCAACCAGGCGATAACATTAGTAGGCTTTTCCGATACGAAGATCAAGAACATGCTAGAGACTGATATCCCTCTCTGTACCCGTCATTTTGATTACTTCAAGAACCAAGGGTATGGGATAAAAGAGCTGCCACCAAGAGCAGAAGTGGTTATCGGCGAGGAGACGACATTCATACACCTCATATATGTTGTTGAGGTCTCAGGTATGGGGTCCAAGACTACGTATGCAGATTTCTATTATACACTGAACAATAAAGTCCAGCTGTCTGCGCCGGCAGGGATAATAACCCCTGGGACAAATATAATAACTCCGGACAGAAGCGCTGTGATAATTTTCGGAGAGGAGACTAAAGCCACAGATATAGGTACAGGAGAGCCTGTAAAAGAGATAAGGATAAAGCTTCAAGGCAAGCATTATCTTGGTCTTGAAAATAGTGTTGTCATCGGGAACATAATATACCAGGGACTGCCTGGCGGGACAAGATTTGACCCGCCGCTGATGATGCAGATTAAACTGGAGGAAGAGCTCCTGATTGGCACAAACCCAGACACACTCAAACTATCCTATTTCGATGAGGATCTTGGTATCTGGGTCGCATATCCTGAAAGCTGGTATGATTATAGCACAGGATCTGTTGTCGGAAAGATAGACCACTTCAGCCTGATTGCTGTGACTACATGCGCAGGAGAAGAGAACACCGTCATAATACCAATGACTGAAATTTTTAAGGACCCTTTTGAAAATGAAGGCTGCGAGCCGATGCATTGGATGTATAATTCGCCAAAAGATGAAGAGGGGATGATTGGCTTCCATGTCCTGCCGGAGTTCATGGCTGAGTTCAAGTGCACTTTTACTAATGGGGGAAAAATGTATGTTGGGGGAGCTGAATTTGATCCTGCTTCCTGCAATGGAGAGAGCGGTTTTATAGAGGACTGGGACAAGGACGATGTCAAAGACTATAAGATAGATATAACTGACCTTGCAAACATAATAGACACGATGACTAATGTGCAAGAAACACATCTATCTGGACTCATCACAGGAACTGAATCCGAGAAACAGGAAAAAAAAGAGTTGGTTTTAACATATCTAAAGACCGCGTGCATAGAAAAATGGAGCTTGCTTGCAAAAGAAAAGATAAAAGAGCAGTATAAAGTAACAGATACTGCAATCAGCGGTGATGGATTGAATGATTGGTGGAATACTTTCCCATGCACTTCAAATATAGATACTTACAAAACATATGAAGAATTGAAAACAGCAATAGATGCAAAGAGCGTAACCATAGAACCCAATATCGCTGGGCTTGGGACAAATGATAATCTAGTAACTAAGAAAAAGATTTCTTTTGGTGCTAAACTCTCAGAAGTCGACACAATGGAATGGTATGAGAACCTTGCTTACGCAGACCAAAAACTATCAGGAAGGAGGATGGGCGCTTTTGCAACTCCAAAGACATTCGGACTGAGCTATAAGAAAGATGTGGCGTTTAAGGATATTAAAGGATATGATACAATAAAATCTGGAGAGCATTATGCTTCACTTGAAGGGATTGGAGAATACATGTTCCTCTTCAAGGACAAGGGAAACGCGTGCACTGATGCAGACCAGACAAAGATAATCCAGGAACGGCTCTTAAAAGAAGCTTCAGATGTCACAGAAGCAAACGAGTACAAACTTCAAATCAACAAGGAATCCGTGCCATTGGTCACACCTGTATTCAAGGATATTGCCGCGGATAGTTCTATAGAAAAAAAGTTCTATGAACTTTTTCCAGATTTAATCTATAAAAAGGAAGAAATCAAGACTAGATGGGACACATCTTGCTCTGATAAATGCATGTGGACGATAAATGAAGGAGAGGGGTTGATTTATGATGATGAATTCAAGCCAACTGCCACAAAGACAGATGCGACGCCTGGAAAATTAAGGGCAGGGTCAAATACTGTCAAGGTGAGGATAGGTGACATAAATGACGCATGCATGTTCGCAAACGGAAAGCTGGTGATTGTAGGAACTGGCCTCAGGCTGACAGAAGACAAGCCTCCTGAACCTCCACCCCAGGCAAATAGGCCAGAGACACAGGCAGAGTGCTTGAGCCAGAATGGTTTTTGGGTAGACTCTAGCGGATATTGCGATATGCTTGGTGAATATGATAGCGGATATTGCGTCATGGGTCCTGGAGAAGGGCCTAGGCCATATGACTTCCCTCATTTTGCACCATTGAGCGAATTAGGATTGGAGAATTGCCCATGTTCAGCTGGCCATGAATGCCTTGCCTCAAGCGATTGCAAAGAGACAATAAGCACTGACTCTAAGAAATGCCTAGAGGGAAAATACTGCTGCACACCTAAGAATGCCCAACCGCCTGTGACAATATACACTTGCAAAGACCCTAACCAGTGCGTGTTTTCAGATAGTTTTGATAAGGACTGTCCTAGCAAGACAGATACAAAAGACACTTGCGCAGACAAAGATGGCAAGAAACAATCGTGCTGCAAAGGAGAGAGAACAAGCGGTGAGTTCACTTGCGTTGCTCCTGATAGTTGCAAAGTAGTGCCTGTTGATGCAACTTGCACTGTTTTAGAAGATAAGACCTGCCCAAAGGCTGGTGAAACAGAGCAGAAGTGCTGCAAAGGCCAAACAGGAGGAGGGACAACACCAGAGACATGCGGAAATGGTAAGGTGGATGCTGACAAGGCTGAGACTTGTGATACAAAGATTGTCTCTGGACAGATAGGTTATGCTGAGAACTGCAGGGCTGAAGGGAAGTTTGCCTGTACGTATTGTGGAGACAAGACCGTACAAGGGAACACTGCCGAAGATAATTACTTGGAGAAGTGTGATGGTGAAGGATGCAGCGCAGATTGCAAGACAGCTACGCCTCTACCAAGCGGAGCCTTTGTAGCGAGAACCGGAAGCATATCAACAGACGGAATTAATATGGTAAATATGATAAACTTCTGTTATGCCGCAAATGGCAACAAAGCCATAGCTATACTTAGGGCCTGTCTTGAAGAAAACATGAAAAACGCAGGGGAAAGTGTGTGGACCAGCTGGCAAAGCGCTATAACCGGGTATTCTTTCTCAGATGGGTGCGGCTCACAAGGAACAATAGGATTACAATGTGCCTGTTTCCTGAGTAATTTTGTTCCACTTGGTTCTGGAGATGCTTGTCATCAATGTGCAGATGGTTGTCCTGATAATCAAGGCCATAAGGCAGCATATAATTATCCTTATCCTGCAGATCCTGGTGTCCAGAAAGGCGATGTGCTGGTTTTTGGATCATGCCCCGGACATATCGCGTACGTCTTAAGTGTAAATGGAAACCAGGCAACATTACTTGAAGCAAACGCGAATGTAGATAATATTCCGAGCTATTCTCGGGTAGTGGCCTTAGACAGCAGTGTAAGGATAATTAGATATCAGTCTAATCTTAATAATTACTAGCAGTTCTCTTTTTCTTATTGTCAGATAGCTTTAAATGAAAAAATATAATCTGCCTGGCTAGGTGAGGATAATGGTAAAAGAACAGACATATACAGATCCAGTCATCAACATCTTAAGAGTCGTCTTAGGCGTATTTGTGGGCATATTCCTGCTGATAACCCTGTTCCAGGCGTTCTACACCGTCCCTGCAGGTTATAGAGGAGTAGTACTGACATTCGGAAGCCCTAGCATGGCGTCTGCTGGCGAGGGATTGCATTTCAAGATACCTTATGCCCAGTCTGTCGCCCTTATGAGCGTGCAGACAAGGAAATATGAGGCAGATGCTGCTGCTGCTTCAAAAGACCTGCAGATCGTCTCTGCTAATATTGCGACAAATTTCAAGCTTGAAGCATCCATGGTTCCTGCGATATATAGGGACCTTGGACTTGCATTCGAGCCAAACATCATTGCGCCTGCTGAGCAGGAGACAGTGAAAGCTGTCACTGCAAAATTTACCGCAGAAGAGCTTATCACAAGAAGAGAAGAAGTCAGGCTTGAGATGAAAGAGCTCCTGAAACAGAAGCTTGCCTTCAGGGGCATAATTGTCGAAGAAGTGTCTATCACTAATTTTGACTTCTCTCAATCTTTCAACGAGGCGATCGAAGCAAAGGTCACTGCAGAGCAGCTCAAATTGAAAGCTGAGCGTGACCTTGAAAGGATTAAAGTAGAGGCTGAGCAAGTAGAAGCCCAAGCAATTGGACAGAAAAATGCCGTAATCGCTGAAGCAGAGGGGCGTGCTGCTGCAATCAGGATAATCCAGCAGCAATTGGACAGCAGCCCTAATTATATAGAATACCTTAAAGTGGAGAAATGGAATGGAAAATTGCCAGTAGTGACCGGAAATGCTGTCCCATTGATAAGCGGACTTAGCATGAACCAGGAAACTCCTTGATCGGTTTCATTTTTCATACCAAATAGTTTTTAAAGCCTGTTCCCTTGAATTGGCTTTATGGGCCAAAGTGCAGAAGAGATTGCCAGGTCAAGCCTTAGGGCTTGTTATGGGGATGAAGGAATATTTGCCGGCATACACCATTTCAAGGATTATTGGGCAAGAGACGGATTCTTTGCAAGCCTTGGCGCCTTAGAGATCGGCGATTCAGGTATTGTCAAGAAAAACCTGCAGCTTTTCCTGACCAGCCTAAAAAAAGATGGCCAAGTCCCTCTCCGTATCGGCAAATCCAGCCTTGGCTTGGCCATATCCTCGCTTGGAATAATACTAGGCAGAAGGAAACCTATATATGATGTTGATCTCACAAGCACAAAACCAAGCGACTCAAACCCGCTACTGATCATTGCCGCCCATGCATACTATCTGAAAACAAGGGACAAGTACATATTGGAAAACCTGCCTCTCCTTGAGAAAGCGCTGGAATGGGGCCACCAGAGGTGCGACCAGGATTGCTTATTAGAAGAGGAGGAGAGATGCAACTGGGCTGATTCTGTTAAGAAGAAAGGCAAGGTATTCTACACAAATGTGTGCCACTTCAAATCAATACAATGCCTTGCAGAACTGTATGAGCAAGCTAAAAAGATAGAGAAGGCCTCGCATTATTCAAGGATAGCAAAAGATGTGAAAGTGCGGTTGAACCAGCATTTCTGGACAGGCGAGCATTACGCTGATTGGATAGATAGAGAGAAGATATTCAACTTCTTTTCAACTGATGGCAATATGCTGGCAATACTATGGGAGGTAGCTGATAAAGACAAGGCAAACAAGATAATCGATTGCAGCATGACCTTCGGCCTGCAGGACACACCGTCAGGCTGCGTGCATCCTTATTATCCTATTGAAGACATTGGGTGGCACACTAAGATGATAGGATTGAAAGACTATCATAATGGGCTATCCTGGCTTTGGCTTGGCGCTATCAGTACACTTGCATTATTAAAGGTCGGAAGGATCAGCGAAGCAAAAGAACTTATGGATAAGATTGACACATTAATTGAAGACCATGAAGAGGTATATGAAGTATATGATGGCGGTTTTCCTGTGAATAGGACGTTATATCGTTCAGAGCACCCTTTTGCCTGGAGTGCGGGACTTGTTGCGCTTGCACATTCAGAACTAAAAAAACACAGAAAATAATGACTTGATTATCCCGATGTCCTTATCCAATGCCTGGACATATATCTTCGATTCTGTCTTGCCGCCGTTGCCATCCTCGGCAATGATTGTCACTGTCTCTGCACCATGCCATGCGTGGCGTGATGTCAGGATCGCTTTTGTGCCCTTTATATCGACCTTGATCCTATCTGACTCAGACCTGTATGCCAGCTTGTCGCTATCTGGATCATAGAAATGCCTCTGCAAGTCTATCTCTGCTGAGCTGTCCCTGTAGAACCGGATATACTTGTCTGAGCTGCAGACTGTGCTGTTGAAATAGTATAGGCACTCGCTCTCTTCAATGACCCTGCCCTGTGCAACTTTCAGGCTTAATGGGATTTTTGCGAGCTCTTTCTCTGTCTCGACAACCAGGAAGGGATTTGACTCCCCATAGGATCTGCACTCCGGCTCTAGCTTGAATTTTATTATCGCTGATTTCTTACCTGCAAGCTCCACTGAACTGGCAAGGTAGGATTTCCCTGTGAACCCTGTCACTGAAAAGCTGAATATCTGCGTTGCTGTACCCTGGTTTGTGAGCTTGAAAGAATAATTAGCTGCAGTGCATTGGCCTATTGCCGCTGAGACAAGGATGGGCTCGATTCTTATGGAAGGGCCAACCTGTGCAGCTGGAGCTGCGGACGGGTAGTATGTGTTTACTACAAAAGAATGCGTGGTCTCCTCGACTTGGGAGAACACAATAGGGAGAATCAGCAAAAAGAATAAAAAATGGAATTTAGCCATACTAATTACCTTAATAGTAAGTCTGGCCTCCTATCTCCTCTTTCTCGCCCTCGTTGCCTTTCATCTTGTTGAATCCTACGATTAAACCTAGGATGACTAGCAAGACTACAAGCACGACAAGACCTATCTCGAGACCTTTCTTGACGCTTGTCCAGTCTGCTGCGCCGACAACATTCCCTGTTATGTCATTGCCGCTTCCTGTCCCGGTCTTCTTCTCTCCTTCGACAACATTCGCTGTGAGCGCTATCTGCTTCTTGTCGCCTTTTGTGTCGACGGTCACCATGAAGATCTTCTCTCCTGGCTGCGCGTCGTCATTTGGTGTGACATAAAGGTATGCTGTCTCTGTCTCTCCTGCCCTAACTACTATGTATGTGCCTGGGTCGAACTTTGTCTGCCCCCATGAATCTACACCAGTGACTTTCAGCTCATAGCTCCTGTCACTTGAACCCTTGTTTTCAAGTATGATTGGATAGACTGTACCTGCTGTTCCTGTTATGACGTCCTGCTTGCCTGGAACTGTAACAACTGTCTTTTCATCTGAAGTTGTGCCTTTGCTGGATGTGTCTTCACACTCAGGGTCTTCGTCAATCCTCAGTGTAAGCTGCTTTGTGACTTCCTCGTCACCGTCTGCATATTCAACAATTGCCTTGACTGTGTAGTCTCCTTCCTTTGTGCAGGGTGGAACCCTTATGAACATATCTTCTGATGTTGTTGCCTCGTCTGACTCTAGCTCATCGACATACTCTGTCGCTTTCAAGCCGAGTGCAGGTATGCTTGCAACAATCTTCAGGCTCTCTTCATCATTGTCTCCCATGTTCTTGACACGGACAGAGACAAATAGGCCCCTTCCGGCCATGACCACTTCTGATGGGTCCAATAAGACATCCTGTATGACAACATTGTGCTCTGGCGCTTCTACCTTCAGGTTATATTCCCTTATATAGCTGTGGGAGAACTTGTCAGATATCTCGAGCCTTATCTTAAGCTCGTCTCCAGAGCTTATCTTGAAATCATCCGGAAGTGTAAGTGTCAGGTCTTTCTCATAGGAAACGTTGGCTTCCATGTCAAAAGTTGAGGTTATGTCAACTATCAGGTCTGTGAACTTTGATCCCCTGTGGTATCCTGTGATGAATGCCATCACTTGCACATCCTCTGCGTCCTGCGCTGAAACAAACTCTGCAGTGATATCCAAGGTCTGTCCTCTTTCAAATGCTTTTAGGACTGTGACATCATTCTTCACTACCCTGTCATTGATCCTGACAACGCATTCCTGGACATCAAGTGTAGGTGTATTAGCCTCATTACCTGTGCACGGGCCGCCATCGCAGCAGTCTGTACATTCTGTAGCGAGAG